>CAPNDH010000023.1 GCA_948664205.1 uncultured Clostridia bacterium
ATTATTGTTATTACTAGTGAAATTAATGTTATTGCTTTTTCTTTTCTCATTTGTTATCTCTCCTTTTTACAGGTTGTTTCTGTATTTTATTATAGTATATTGAAAGTTTCAATTCAACTAATTTGTACAATGTTATTTATTTGTAAAACAAATGTAATTTTTTTGTTATATTTACAGTTTGACCCTGTAATTTTTATTTAATATTTATTATACAATTATTATCAATTATAGAATTTTTAAACGGGGTAATTTTTATGAAAGTTAAAACTTTAAATGGTAATTTAAATATTGTTGGTAAAAATTTAAGAAAATATAGAAAAGATAAAAAGATTTCTCAAACTGAAATTTGTAAAAAGTTAGATTTAATTGGCGTTACTATGTATATTTGTGATATTTATGAGATTGAATATGGTAAAAAAACAGTTAAAGATTTTGAAGCTTTAGCTTTTTGTAAGGTTTTAGGAATTACTTTAGATGATTTATATTCTGGTGCTGAAGAATATTATGAGGCATAAAAATACCTTTAATATTCTTAATTTGGAATATTAAAGGTATTTTTCTTGTATCTTTTTTAGATTTTCTCAACTGTTATATTTAATTTTTCTCCATTTATAGAAGTTTCTGTATATTCTTTTGTAGCTTCGTTGTATATAATATTATCTGCAAGTGTATCTTTTTGTATTTGTTCACTGTATTTTTTAATAACTGCTTCTAACATTTCGTTTCCAGCTACATATAGGTTAATTCTATCTAGTACTTCAAATCCACTTTCTTTTCTCATATTTTGTACTTTTGAAAGTATTTCACGTACATAACCTTCTTCTTTTAGCTCTTCTGTAATTGTTGTGTCTAATACAACTCCTATTTCGCCTTCTCCAGCAAAAGCGTAACCCTCTTTTCCTTGCATTGTTACAAGTAAGTTTTCTTGGTTTAGTTCAATTTCTTGTCCTTCTACTGTTATTATTACACTTTCTCCGCTTTGAACTTTGCTTGCTAATTCCATTTGGTTTTGATTTGCAATTTCTGCTCTTATTTGTGGAATTAGTTTTCCATAAGTTTTTCCTAGTACTGGAAGATTTGGTTTTATTTCAAAATTTACATACTCTGCCATTTGAGCTCCTAATACTACTTCTTTGATATTTAATTCATCTTTTACTATATCTCCATAGTATTCTGGAAGTTCACTTGCTGATATTAGCATTTTTGATAGTGGTTGCCTGTTTTTGATGTTTACACTGTTACGTGCACTTCTTCCTAATTTTACTATTGTGTATGCTAAGCCCATTTCTTCTTCTAGTTTTTTATCAATTGCATTTTCATCTACTTCTGGCCATGTGCATAGGTGTATACTTTCTGGTGCATTTTTATCTAAACCTACTACTAAGTTTTGGTAGATTTCTTCTGTTATAAATGGTACAAATGGTGCTGATACTTTTGCTAAAGTTGTTAATACTCTATAAAGTGTTACATATGCTCCTATTTTGTCATCTGAAAGTTCTGTCTTCCAGTATCTTTCTCTGTTTCTACGTACATACCAGTTTGAAAGTTCGTCTGTGAACTCTTCTATTTCTAGCGCTGCTGATGTTATATCGTAGTTATCTAATTTTTCTTCTATATCTTTTATTAATGTATTTAATTTAGATATTATCCATTTATCCATTACATTTGTAACTTCAAAGTCTGCATATTCTAATGGATTGAATTTATCAATTTCTGCATATAAAACATAGAATGAATACACATTCCATAATGTAGATAAGAATTTTCTTTGTGTTTCTTCTACATCTTTTGTTGAGAATCTTGTTGGTAACCATGGTGCGCTTGTTGTATAGAAATGCCAACGTGTTGCGTCTGCTCCTACTGAGCCTAATACTTCAAATGGGTCTACTACATTTCCTAAGTGTTTTGACATTTTTAGCCCTTTGCTATCTAATACGTGACCTAAAACTATACAGTTTTCAAATGGGTTAGTATCAAATATACATGTTGATATTGCTAATAGTGTATAGAACCATCCTCTAGTTTGGTCTACCGCTTCTGATATGAATTGTGCTGGGAAGTTTTTCTCAAACAATTCTTTATTTTCAAATGGGTAGTGTAATTGAGCAAATGGCATTGAACCTGAGTCAAACCAACAATCTATAACTTCTTTTTCTCTTATCATATCTTTTCCACATTCTGGACACTTAATGTGGATAGGATCTAGGTATGGTTTGTGTAGTTCGATCGTTTCTGGTACATTTTGTCCTTTTTCTTTTAGTTCTTCTCTAGAGCCTATACATTCCATATGACCACAGTCATGGCATCTCCAAATTGGAAGTGGTGTTCCCCAATATCTATCTCTTGAAATTCCCCAGTCTATAACATTTTCTAGGAATTTTCCGAAACGTCCTGTACGTATTGTGTCTGGCATCCAGTTTATTTTGTTATTGTTTTCTAATAACTTGTCACGAACTTCTGTCATTTTTACAAACCAGCTCTCTTTTGGGTAATATAGAAGTGGTGTGTCACATCTCCAACAGTGTGGATAGCTGTGTGTATGTTTTGCAGAGCTAAATAATTTATTTTCGTGAGCAAGCCATATACATATATCTTTATCACAAGTTTTTACAAATCTTCCTGCCCATGGTGTAACTTCTGGAACGAAGTTTCCTGATTTATCTACTAAGTTTACAAATGTTATTCCATTTTGTTTTGAAACAAAACTATCATCTTCACCATAAGCTGGTGCTATATGAACTATACCTGTACCATCTGTTAAAGTTACATAGTCTCCATGTATTACTTCAAATGCTTTTCCTTCTACTTGTGCAAATGGCATTAACTGTTCATATTTCATACCTAAAAGCTCTGTTCCTTTTACTTCTTTTAACATTTCATAAGGAATGCCTTTTAGTACTGTTTCTATTAAATCTTTTGCTAAAATATAAACTTCGCTATTTCCTTCTTCTTGCATTTTTCCATCAATTACTGGTTTTTCTACTTTTATATATGCATATGTATATGCTTTATTTATACAAAGTGCTAAGTTTGAAGGTAATGTCCATGGTGTTGTTGTCCATGCTAGGAAGTATACATTTTCTTCTCCAACTACTTTAAATTTAGCAGTACATGTTAAGTCTTGAACATCTTTATAACCTTGTGCTACTTCGTGTGAAGAAAGTGCTGTTCCACATCTTGGGCAATATGGCATAACTTTATGACCTTGGTATAATAAACCTTTTTCCCACATTTGTTTTAAAGCCCACCACTCAGATTCTATATAATCATCATGGTAAGTTACATATGGTTTTTCCATGTCTACCCAATAACCTATTTGGTTAGTCATATCTTCCCACATAGAAACATATTTAAATACACTTTCTTTACATTCACCTATAAATTTTTCAACACCATAATCTTCAATTTGCTCTTTACCTGAAATTCCTAATTTCTTTTCAACCTCAAGTTCAACAGGAAGACCATGTGTGTCCCATCCAGCTTTACGAATTACATCATAACCTTTCATTACTTTGTACCTAGGAATAATGTCTTTCATAACCCTAGTTAGTATGTGACCTACATGTGGCTTACCATTAGCTGTAGGTGGTCCATCATAAAAAGTAAAATATCTTTTACCTTTATTCATATCAAAATTCTTTTTGATAACATCTTTTTCCTTCCATAAATTTGAAATATCATGTTCCATTCCAACGAATCCGTTTTCTTTAAGTTCTACTTTTTTGTACATTTTTAAAATTCTCCTTTCTGCACGCTAGGGACGGTTCTCAGCGTTCCGATTTCGGAACGGCGGGGACAGTCCTTGTAATATATTTTATTTTTTATAACCTGTCCTAAATTGTTTCTTTTTTCCAATTAGGAATTGCCCTTAATTGGGACATTATGATTTTATTTTCTTTTGTATTCCAAGTCCATCTCCAATGCAAGTTAATGTTCTTACTTCTTTTTGGTTTTGTGTTTTTATTTTTATTGAATCTATAAATGTTAATTTATCTTCTTGTTTTACTTCCATTGTCTTTGCTTCTTCTATTACTTTTATTTCTTTATTTTTCTTAAATATTTTTTCAAATATATTGTTAATAAATTTCATATTATCTATCAACTCCTTCTTTAGCAACTAATTCGTTTGGAGTTTTATCTATTCGTTTGATTTCTTGTTCTTTAATAGTTAGTTCCCATGGTCTTTTACAATTATATTCTTCCATATTTTCTTTCATATCCATTTCATAACATTCAAATTTTTCTTCAAATTCACTTTGTGATAATTCTATAAATTGTTTTTCATTTTTATCTGCATAGAAAAATTTCTTTCCTGATTCTGGTAAATTTATATAAACATATAAAACTGCTCTTTTTTGTTTGTCTTGTCTTTCATATACTCTATTTACTACACAATCATTAAATGTCAAATTTTCATTATTTAATAATATATTTTCTAAAACGCTCATTGTAGAATTTATACAAGTAGCAAATTCTGGATAATATTTATGAAGTAATAGAAATTGTTTTTTAATACATTCTTCCATTGGAAGTTCTGTTAAATATAATATTTTAGATATTTCCTTTAAATCTTTTATTGGAAATTCTCCATTTTCATTTGCAATTCCTATACTTGAATAAATTTGCCTTAAATTTTGTTCATCTAAATTTAAGGTGGCATCTGATAATTCTTCGTCATTTTTGTGTGATAATGTATCCATATCATTATCCATTTTTTTTATTTTTTTATAACTTTTACAAAAGTAGTTAGGCATACCTCCATACTTTTGTGCAGTTAAGTTCCATGTTGGATCTAAAATAGTGTTACCTTTTACATATTTTCCTTCTTTATTTGGAAGTTCTATATTTTTTAATTTTAAGAACGCATGTCCCTCTCCTGAAACTATTTGAGCATCTATTCCTGCTTTTGCAAGAATATATTGTTCAACTTGTGCAATTCCATTACATACTCCATAACCTGAATTTATTATTTTCCATAATGCTCGTGCTCCACCTTCATCAAATACTTCTGTATAAAAATCTGGACTATAATTTATTTTCTTTCCTACTTCATTATCTATATATGCTACTTTTTGAATATCTGTCCAGTTTGAAGGCATTTTGTGCAAAATAGATTCAATCCATAGTTCACTATTTTTATACTCATTTACTGTCGAATTACCTATAGCTAGGCTGTCATTTATCATTACTTTTGGACATATTTCAAAAAATTGATTTAACTTTTCTTTATCTTTAATTGGTGGTTCTAGTGGATTTAAATAAATTAATCTATCTAAATCTCTATATCTTTCTAGGTTTCCTTCTAAATTTAATATAATTTTATTATATTCATCTACTTCTAAATCATATATATCTTTACATTCTTCTGGATAACCTTCTATACCAATTTTGTCTTTAGTTTCTTTTTCTATTACTGCAAATATCCTTCTTTTTTCTCCGAATTGACAATTCTTCTAGATCATCTAATTTTGATATAAATTCTAATTGCTTTTTACTATCGATTCCTGCCATAATAACATATGGATTAATTCCCTTTTCTCTACAAAACTGCTTATTTACATTTAGAAAATTTATAATCGAACTAACTTCCATATATGTTAATATGTATTCTATTTCATTATTTTTAAGTTCATAATACTTAATAAATTTTAATTTTTCATTTTCACCTTCTAAACTTGCTATAATTTTACCAATACCATATTTTCTTATTTTTAATTCTCGTTCTAAAAAATCTTTATGTAACAATAATTTGTTTTTGGATTCATTTGTAAATGTCATAATAATATTTATAGCATCATATTCTTCTATATTATATTTTTTTCTATAATTTTCATCTTTTAGAACTTGCATCTTATTATCATCTTCTAATAATTTTACAATGTCTACTATATCAAATTCGCTCATACCTGACATAAGTGCATCATCTTTAAGTAATTTCAATTTTAATTCATCATCTTTGATAAGTTTTATTATATTTTTTATACGATAAGGATATAGATTTTTAAAATGCTCAAATTCAAATAACTTTGCTTTTTCTTCATCTGTTAAATATATTTCTATTATTCTGTCTAATTCTTCTCCAATAAGATTATATCTATTTAATAATTTTTTATTAGCAAATATACTTAATTTATCTTTAGATCTTTGCAGTCGCTTTTCTAATCTTGAAGTTTTCAATTTTACCCCCTTTCATTTATTTAATTTTTTATAACTCATATTTTTATTTATTTTTGCTTTCTATATGTTGTAATTCAAATCTGTATTTTTGTTCTACATTTGGATATTTTTCGTGGTCTACTTCACTTGCAAACATATCATATGGTCTTACATATAAAGAACAATCTCCATATAACCTTCTATAAAGTACCATTTTCTCTTTTGTTTCACTATGTGTTACTATATCTTCTACAAAATAGTAATCACCTTTGAAATGTTTGTATATTGCTCTTATTTTTACCTCTTGCACTTTTTGTTCCTCCTTTATATTCTTTTTATATCTATATTTGGCCCAACTTTCATATCGTGGGGCTCATAACCCAAAGGTTTTATTTGCACCAGTTACTTAGTTGGTGGAGCAACTGACTCTTAATCGGTAGGTCCGGAGTTCGATTCAATTATTATAACCCTGTCACTAATTGTCCCATTTGTCCCAATTGGGGACTGTTCCTAATTGAGACAAATATCAAAAAACTCTACCGCGCCCTAACATAATAGGACGAAATAGAGTTTATAATTTCGTGGTACCACCTAATTTGAAAATTAATTACTTGTTTTTTAATTTTCCACTTATCTTTTCTTTAACGCAGAAGGTACGGCTAAGCTTACTTTTTGTTTTCTGCTTAGCAACAACATAGGTGATAACAAATAAAATAGTTTCTTACTAGAATTTCAGCATACATCTAGCTCTCTTTTAGGCTTTTTTTATTTGTGTTGTCCTTGTTTAATGTTTTTTCTATATGCATAATATATTATCACCTTTTCTCGTTATTTGCAAGTATATTATTGTAAAATTTTTATAAATTTGTTTATACTTATTTCTATAAAAAACCTAGAGAAAAATTATTTCTCTAGGTTTTCGCGGTTATTCTATAATATTTATAACTTCTAATAAAGATGTTACTTCTGCTGTTGGAACATACTGTGTTCTGTTTTCTTTTTTTGATGGATTATACCAAATTGACCTTATTTTGGCATGTTCTGCAAATGCTATATCTGAATCTAAGGAATCTCCTATAATAACATATTCGCTTTCATTTCCGGGTTTTACAATTCTTTTAGCTGATTTTGGACTTGTTTTCATGTATTCGTTATCACATGCATATATTCTTTCTATATATTGTGAAACTCCATATTTGCTAAGTAGTTGTACTTGTGAATCCATAAACCAATCTGTTAGTATTACTATTTTATATCCCTTTTCTCTTTGATATTTTAATACTTCTACTGCTTCTTCATTTACAAAGCTTGTTTCTAATGGAATCCATTTATCTAAAAAGTATGAGCCTGTTACTCCATACTTTGAAAGTATTGGCATTCTTTCTTCTATAAGTTTAGCAGTTTTTTTTAAGGTAACTTTTTCATCCTCAAACCTTTTATTAAATGCATCAAAAAATCCATAATATTGCTTTTTTAATTCCTCGGTATATGGTATTCCAACACTCTTTGCAATAAGCTCTTCTAATTCATCTTCCCGATGTATCCATATTGTGTTATCACAATCCCATATAATGGTAGATATTCCTTTTATATTCGTATCGTACATATGATTACCCCCATTTGTAGTTAAAATATTACTTTTATTCTATAATCTCTATAACTTCTAACAAAGATGCCACCTCTGCTGTTGGAATATATGGTGTAGTGTTTTCATTTTTATATGGATTATACCAAATAGATTTTATTTTTGCATTATTAGCCAATCCTATGTCCGATTTTAAAGAATCTCCTATAATAACATATTCACTTTCATTTCCGGGTTTTACTATTCTTTCTGCTGATTTTATATGTGGTTTCATATATTCATTATCACATGCATATATCTTATCTACATATTGAAAAAGCTCAAATTTCTTTAAAAGTATTATCTGTGAATCAAGAAACCAATCTGTTAATACTACTATGTTGTATCCTTTTTCTTTTTGATACTTTAGTACTTCTTTAGCTTCTTTATTTTCTATACCAGCTTCTGAATGATTCCATTTATATAAAAACTCTGCTCCTGTTACTCCATATTTTGAAAGAATTGGCATACTTTCTTGTATTACTTTAGCAACTTCATCAAAAGTAACTCTATCATCTGCAAATCTTTTTCTAAAAGCTACAAAAAATTCAAGGTGTTGCCGTTTTAATTCCTCTGTGTATGGTATTCCAACTGCTTTTGAAATAATTGCTTCCAATTCATTTTTTTGATGCAACCATATTGTGTAATCACAGTCCCAAATAATAGTAGATATTCCTTTTATTTTCTCATTTTTCATCATTTTACCTCCATTTGTTGATAAAATTATTGTTTACGTTATAAAGCATTATTATATTACCATAATATTTAGCTTATGTCAAATTATTCTATCTCTGCTAATTTTATATTTTTTGTTAATTCCTCATTTTTTAATAATTTATTTGCTACTTTTATAAAATTAGTTTCTAAATCTGTTAAGTATATTTGATTTTTTTTGTTTTCTACATTGCTATTTTCTATATCATTATTTTTTAGTATATAGTTTAATCTTTTGCTTAACATTTCTCCTGTGTTTATTAGTTCCTTATCTTTTCCTAATTCTTTACTTATTATATCTTTAAATAATGGATAGTGTGTACAGCCTAATATTAGGCATTGCACATTTTCTAATCCTTTTAAATATTCTTTTATTGTTAATTTTGCAATTTCGTTATCTGTCCATCCTTCTTCTGCCATTGGCGCTAGAAGTGGACATGCTTTGTATGAAACTACCGCCTCTGGTATTATTTCATTTATTTTATTTTGCCAACCTTTACTTCTTATTGTTCCAGTAGTTGCTATTACTCCTATTTCCTTATATTCTTTTTCCTTTATGTATCTTACTGCTGAATTTATTATTCCTATAATTGGTATGTCATAACATTTCTGAACTTCTTCTAAAGCCTGTGATGTTGCAGTTCCACAGGCTATTACTACTGCCTTTACATTTTTACTTATTAAAAATTCTATTCCTTTTTTGGTAAGTTCTATTATTGTTTCTTTAGATTTACTTCCATAAGGAAAGCGTTTTGTATCTCCTAAATATATTATACTTTCATTTGGACATTGTTTCATTACTTCTTTTAATACTGTTAGACCTCCTACACCAGAGTCAAACATTCCTATTGGTCTTGAATCCATTTATTTTTCCTCCTAAATTTATATATTAAATTATATATCATAATATTACAAAATAGTACACTTTTTTTAATTTTTTTCATAATATATATTAGTTATATGTTAACTAGATAAATTTTAGAAAGGATGAGGTAATATTATGGAATACGATAAGAATGTATGCCCAGTAATTGACGTGGACGGTGTTATAGCTTCAGGAAAACAATTTGACTTAGAAATAAGACTTCCAGAAGATAACAGAAATGTTATATATGGTGTTGTAAAAGATTGTTATGGAGATCCAGTTTGTGATGCTGTTGTTAAATTAATAGAAGTTGTATGTGAATGTGGTAAAGATGAAAGAAGACCTGTTTCTCATACTTTTACAGATAAAGATGGAGAATTTGTTTTCGGACCTTTATGTGCTAATAAATTCTATGCTATCGAAATATGGGTAGATAACGTAAAACACTGCAAAATATGTACTGAAACTAAACACGAAGGCAAATGCTTAAAAGGTGTAAAAATGGATTGTAAACATGATTTTAAATGTTGCAAACCAGAACACAAAGATGACTGCAAATGCGATAAACCATGTTTAAGAACAGAAGAATGTTCTGAAAATTGCTAGTAATTACGCAATAAATAATATAAATATAGGGGCTTAAATAAAGCCCCTATTTCAAAATAAAATACTCATGCGTAAATTTTTATCAATAAGTATTGACAATTATAGACATATTTCATATAATACTATAAAATATAATAACTTATAAACATAAAGTGGGGGTATTAAATTTATACAAATGAATAATAATAAAATAATATGGTTATGTATATTATTAATATTTTCTGTTATGACAATTATAACAACTATCAGTATAAATCAAATATTAATAAAAAATAAAGAAATACAAAATAAAAAACAAGAAGAAACACTTGTAACAATAACAAATGAAGTAACCGAGAGATTAGGAAATGGATTTGTGAATACTTTAATAATAGTAGAAAGCAATACCGAAATAGAGAGCATAACATTTCCTAATGAAGATGGTACAAATATAAAAGTTTCAACATCGAAATTGAAAGTGGCAAAAGATTTAAGAGCAAAGTTAGAAAAGGAATATCCAATAACAGTTGTTACAAAAAATGGAATAGTGACTCATAAAATATTAAAAATAGAAACAACAATAGCAGATATTGTAAAGGTAGGAGATTTTATAAACTATTCCGTAGGAAATTGGACAAATGCTGATATTGATTTATTGGGAAATCTTTATTCAGGGACATCGTTTCCAAAAAAATGTATGAATTTTGGTGGATTCGGAGTAGGAATAAGTAAAGATTCTAGTATTTATAATACAACATACAAAACTGGATGGAGAATTTTAAGTACAAATTCAGATGGAAGTGTTAATATAATGCATGCTGGATTACCTATGTCTTACTGTTGGGAAGCTAGTAACTCCTGGGATGGTACAGATGGTAGACTTGCTGAAACACTTAAAAGAAATACATATTTCAAAATGTTTGAAGATTGTTCTTCAGATAGTGTATCAACACAATTCGCTATTCCAAATTCTGCTCATTGTATAACTCTTGCAGAGGTACAATCTTTGCCAGAAAATTTACGAGCAGTAGGATGTCCTTATTTTTTACCTCAAAAAAGTGGTGATAATGGTAGAGGTCTATATGTTCATAGTACAGGACGTATTTATGCAATTAATCGTGAAAGTTATGGTATTAGAGTAGTTGTAATGCTAAAATCTAATGTAAAGCCATTAATAGTTGAAAATCAAACAACCCATTCCACACCAGAAACGGCATGGAACTTAAATTTAAGTGAATAAAGCAAAAAAGAAGCTTATATAATATTATTTCTTATATAAGTTTCTTTTTACTTTTTTTATAATATTCCTAATTTTTTGGCAAATTGTTTTCCTTTCTTTACCATATTTTTCTTGCTTCTTCCTGACATTTCTTTATACATCATCATAGCTCCAGCAGTAGCAATTCCACCTATTACTATTCCTTTTACAAATTTCATATTCATAATTACCTCCTTTTTTCTTTTTTAATTATTATGTCTTTTTTCTTTCTATTCTATACTCTTTATATAACTTATAAATCTCATGAAATGCTATAACTAATATAAATATTGCAAAATATCTTCTTAAGTTTGGTGAGCTTATATTTTCTGACATTATTGCCCCTATTATTGCTCCTATTATTCCAAAAACTGATATAACTGTGGCTAATTTAATATCAACATTTTTTTGCTTTATATTTATAATTATTGCAGCAAGAGAAGTGGGTATAAAAAAGACTAAATTAGTAGCTTGTGCAATATGTTGATCTAAGTTCATGAACAATGATAAAAGTAGAATTAATATAGTTCCACCACCCATTCCTAAACCTGTAACAATTCCAGATATTATTCCAAAAATTATTGGCAACATTTTTAACCTCCTCATAATAGAAGTTGGAGGTTAGAGGTTGGAAGTTAGAAATAGGGTAATTTCTTCGAAGAAGTTACCCAAAATCCAACTTCCAAAATCCAACTTCTAACTTCCTATTAACATTTTTACTGATACATATAATAGAAAGCATGTGAACAATATTCTTATATATTTTGTTTTTATTTTTTTCAAAAGTTTTGCCCCTATTATTCCTCCTACTATTCCTCCTATTGCACACATTATTCCTATTTGCCAATTTATAAATTTATCTTTATAGTAAAATATACTACTTGTAATTACCATTGGTAAAATGCATAGTACTGCTGTTCCTCGTGCTTTTTTGTCTTCCATTTTTAATAAATATATAAAAGCAGGAACTAATATAAGTCCTCCTCCTGAAGCAAAGAGACCACATATTATACCTGCTATAATTCCTATTAATGCTTTTTTTAAATTTTCCACTTAAATAGTTTTCTCCTTTTTCTCTTCTATTTAAGTAGTATTAGCATTTTTTATTGTATTATTCTTGTTTAATCAAATATTCAAGAAAGAAGATTCTCCTCACTACGTGTTAAATTGTTCGCTCCCAGTAAGTAATATATTTTATTTTTTCCATATTCTTAGGAAAGTCATCCACGTTAGTGGTGAATTTCCTTAGAAGATGGTTATGGAAGAATTAGATTTTCTTATGTGGCTTTGCCACTTAGAAAATTTTATTCTTGCTTTCCATTTTGCCCTCCAAGCTCACGGGTATTCCCCCGCGATCTGCGGGCTGCCTAAGACTTCATTACAAAAATAAAATATATTACTTACTTCACGCTACTCTACAACTTAAAATAGAGTACTTTCTTATTCACGCAATTCAGAAACTATATCTTCTAAGTTTTCTATTAAATAATCTACATCTTCTTTTGTATTTTGTGAACCAAATGTAATTCTTAATGCTCCTTTTGCCATTTTGCTACTTACTCCTATTGCCATTAGTACATGTGATGGACTTGGATTTCCCGTGCTACACGCACTTCCTCCTGATGCACAAATTCCCTTTTCATCTAATTTAAATAATAACTCTTCTGAATTCGTCCCTTCAAATGATATATTTGCATTTCCTGGAAGTCTGTTTGTTCTATCTCCATTTAGTTTTACGTTTGGTATTTTTTCTTCAATTTGCGAAATATAATAATCTCTTAAGATTTTTAATTTTTCATTATAATTATCAAAATTTTTATATGCTAATTCTATTGCCTCTCCTAAACCTACTATTCCTGCAACATTTTCTGTGCCTGCTCTTTTATCTCTTTCTTGGTGTCCTCCATCTTGAAGCTTTTCAAATTCTATTCCTTCTTTTACATATAATGCGCCAACACCTTTTGGCCCATAAAACTTATGTGCTGACATTGATAGTAAATCTATATTCATTTCTTCTACATCTATTCTTATATTTCCTATAGCTTGAACACTATCTGTATGAAATAATACATTATGTTTTTTTGCAATTTGACCAATTTCTTTTATTGGCTGTATTGTTCCTATTTCATTATTTGCTGACATTATACTTATTAAAATAGTATTTTCTTTAATTGCATTTTCTAATTCATATATTGAAATTAAGCCTTCACTGTTTACATTTAAATATGTTACTTCAAAACCTTGTTTTTCTAAAGTTTGACAAGTATGTAATACAGCTGGATGTTCTATTTTAGTAGTTATAATATGGTTTCCTTTTTGTTTATTTTTATAACATACACCTTTTATAGCTAAATTATCACTTTCACTTCCGCAAGAAGTAAAATATATTTCTTTTGGCTTACAATTAATTACTTTTGCAACTTTTTCTCTTGCAAGATGTATAGCCTTTTTAGTTTCTCTTCCGCTTACTATACATAGAAGATGCATTTCCATATTCAACAGTAAAAAATGGTAACATTGCATTTAGCACTTCTTCTTTTACATATGTTGTTGCTGCATGGTCAAAATATCTTATTTTCATAACTTTTCCCTTCAAACTTTTCTTTCTTTATATTATATTATTTTAAAAATTTTTTATTCTTATCCTTAACATAGAAATTTTAGTTTCATATATAAAAAAACATTAGACTTTATCTAATGTTTTTATTCTAAATTTTCTTATTTCATATTTTTTAGTTTTGTGCCCATCTTATTACTTTTAAATCTTTGTATGTATTTAATACGTCTGAATATTTGTCATATTCTTCTTCCCATATCATTTTTGGTACTTTATCAAATGCATTAAATACTTTTTCTGCTTCCATCAAGAATATTACTTGTTCTTGTGGGCTCATTCTTTCATATTTTTTTGAAAACGCATATAATTTATCTAACATTTGGTTGGCTTGTATAAAACTCCAAAAGTCTTTTACATTTAAACCTGCTAATCTTAATTGCAATACTGAATATGCAATTAATGCAAATATTATAAATATTAGTATATATATTATCATCATTAGTTCCATAATTTTCACCTTCTCTTTTGATATACCTCTATTATAACACTTTTGAAACATTTTTGCAATAGTTTTGTAATATTGTTGTAATTATAGTCTTCTTAGCTCTTTTAAACGTTGTTCATATGCCTTTTTTATATCTTCTTCAAATGCTATTTTGGGTTCTTCTATTCCTATTTTTTGTAATACTTTTCTTGTGAATTCTGGATTTAATATTAGTATTGGCCCTATTATATAAGTTGCTATGAAGTTGTTTTTTTGTATACCTTCTAAACTACTTTCTGGGTTTAAGCCTATTCCTTTTTCTACGTTTGCAAAATAGTTTTCTTCATTATTTCCATAGCCTTGTGTAAATTGACTTTTGAAACCTACTATTTCTATATCTTCATATCTTCCTATGAAGTTACTATTATGTCTTTTCATCATATTTCTTTTAGCGTAAATATCAAATATTCCTAATGCTTCTATTTTGCTTCCATCTTCATTTTCTATATATTTTCCGAAAATTTCAAGTGCATTTCCTGTTATTAGGAATACTACATTTTTTTCTATTAATTCCTCTATTCTTTGTTTATATGGCTTTAACTTTTCTATTACTTTTTCTTGCATTTTTTCTGTCATCGGTCCCATGTATATTAGGTCTACATTGTTTTTTATAAATGTAGGTTCCTCATTGAAACTTGTTTCTATGAAGTTTGCCTCTGGAATGCATTTTTTTAAATATTTCATGTTGCTTATGTCTCCATATAAATTACAGAATTCTGGAAATAATATTTCTATTGTTTTATTCATCTCTTTCTCCCTTTTTATTATTTTTCAAGTATTTTTTCTTCTACTTTTTTCTTTATTTGATTTTTTAGGTCTATTGAATATAAATCGTGCAGAATAAATACTTTGTCTATTCCTTCTAAATTCAATTTTTCTACTAAACTTATTTCATCACGCTGATACACTATTTTTTCTTTTGGTATGTCTGCCATTTGTAACCTTACATATGTGTCTAAATACCTTGCTCCTGCTGTTAGTATTTGTTTTATACTTTCTGAATTCAGAAATTCGTAGTCTGTATCGTAGTGCCATGCTATGTTTTCTGAAGAATTTGCTGCTTCATGTAAGTCATCTAATAATACAAATACTGCTTTATTTCCTTCTTCTTTCCTTACATAGTCAAATGCTCTTGAACATGCTATTGGGTTCATTCCTTTTGATAATTGTGTTATTATTTCTATATTTCTTACTTTTTCTTTGCTATACCTTGTATCTACTATTTTTTGCTTTTTTAATACTGGGTTTATTTGATTTCTTGTTAAACCTATTTCTTTTAATGCTGTTATTGTTGCTAACATATTGTATATATTTATTATATTGTTATTTATTAGGTCATAGCTTTCTTCTTTTTCTTCATTCTTTATATACATTTTCATTTTATCAAAATCTATATTTGTTACTTCATAATTTATTTCAGGTAATTTAAAATCACATTTTGAGCAATGTGCTCTTCCTATGTGGTTATATCTTACAAAATCGTATTCTAACTTACTATCACATTTTGGGCATACTGTTATATCTCTTACTATATTTTCGCATTTATCAGAATCTGTTTCTAACCTATCTATTCCGAAATATACTCTTTCATTTTCTGGTGCTAATCCTGCTACTATTAAGTCATCTCCATTTAAAATTAGTTTAGTTTCTTTTGGAATATTATTAGTTAAAATTCCTGATATAAATTCTGTATGTGCATTTCTTTTTAATGAATCTCTAAATAAATTTGTACATACCAAATATGTTGGTGTTACATATGGGTATATTTTTACTGCACTTCTTTCATCTATTTCAAATACTGCTAATTCTTTCTTTTGATTTCCAAATAAGTTTGCTCCTTCTATTAAAGTTGAAGCTAAACCTGAGTTAATATTTGAACCTAAGTGGTTATCTATAAACTCATACCCATTTTCTTTTAAGCAGTCTTCTATCATATTACATACTGTAGTTTTTCCATTCGTTCCTGTAACTCCTATTATTGTTTTTGGTTTATCTATTCTTCCTAAAAAGTCTGGGCATAGGGTTACTGCAAGTTTTCCTGGAAAATATGTTGCATCTCTTCCTATTATTTTTAAAGCTATTCTTGATAGCTTTGCTAAATATAGTACTATATAAAACTTCAAATTCTTTTTCATAGTTTTTTACCTCTTTCTTTACTGTTATATTTTACATTTATTATTCATTTTTTTCAATAGAAAACGGACATTTTTATAATGCCCGCTTTCTTATTTTATATTTTCGAACTTATTTTAAATAGTAAGTCCTCTATATTTGACATTCTCATTTCAAATACTTGATTGGTCATGTCAGCTATTTTGTTGTATTCTTGCATTTTCATTAGTTTACTAATAATAGTAGAAAAATTCTTTTGTAAGTTTTCTGACAAATTAGTTTGTTCATTTTTTACTTCATTTAAAAGTTCATTTATTTCTTCGATTTGGTAATTTGCCACTGGATTTTCTTTATCCATAAAAATCACCTCTTCTTTGAATTATTATGTTGAAATAATATCATTATAATAAAAGCTTGTCAATAGTTTTGAGAAAATTTGTTGCATTTTAAAGGTATTGCTTTTTTTACATAATATGTGTTATAATATTAATATACTATATATTTTTTATAATACACATACATAATCAATTTTAAGGAGGACATCTTATGAAAAATTATCCCGCAACAATTAGCGATCCAAATAGTAGGGTTTGCTTTGTTTATGAAAACAAAGATTATAGACTTACTAACAACATTCGAGAGTTACCTCGGATAAAGCGCTCTTATGAACGACTTTTGCAGGAAAATAACATTCACTATGAAATCAAAGATGGTGAATGTGAAATCTATCCGGAAGAATATGAAACAGAGCAATTAACTTTTCCAGTATATGCTTTTCACCCTTTAAAAGGGACCTATGTTCTGTGTGAAAATGCACGTACTGAATCCTTCCCTACAAAAGCTACTATAGAAAGGGCTGAACTTTTACTAATAAGCTTGTTATGATCTTAATCCAGTAATGTGTATTAAAATCAATAGGTTATGTATAACCTTAAAAGAGCCATATTCCTAAGAATATGGCTCTTTTATCTTAATCTTCTATTAATTTTATATGCACATCTCTTAATTGTTCTTCTGTTACCCTACTTGGTGCTCCCATAAGTACATCTCTTGCTTTTTTATTTTTTGGGAATGCTATTATTTCTCTTAGGTTGTCTTCATTTGTCATTAACATTATCATTCTATCTACACCTGGTGCTGCACCTGCGTGTGGAGGTGTTCCATATTGGAATGCGTTATATAATGCTCCAAATCTTGTTTCTACTTCTTTTTCACTGTAGCCTGCTATTTCGAAGGCTTTTACCATTAACTCTGGGTCGTGGTTTCTTACTGCTCCTGATGCCATTTCGTAGCCATTACATACAACATCATATTGGTATGCTAATATATCTAATGGGTTCATTTCTTTTAAAGCTTGCATTCCACCTTGTGGCATTGAGAATGGATTGTGGTTAAAGTCTATTTTGTCTTCATCTTCATTATATTCATACATTGGGAAGTCTACTATAAAGCAGAAACGATATTCATCTTTTTCTATTAAATCTAAACGTTTTCCTAGTTCTATACGTACTAAACCTGCTATTTTTTGAGCTGTTTTAAATTCGTCTGCTATGAAGAATAAGCTATCTCCTATTTTTGCTTCTAGTTTTTCTTCTAAATTCTTTTTAACTTCTTCTGTTACAAATTTAGCAATTCCACCTACTGGTCCTTCTTCAGTTAGTTTTACCCATGCTAAACCTTTTGCTCCTGCTTCCTCTACTGCAAATTCTGTCATGTTATCAAAGAATTTTCTTCCTTGCTCTGCTCCATTTGGAACTACTATAGCTTTTATTGTTTTATCTTTAAATGCGTTAAACTCTGTATTTTCAAAAATAGTTGTAGCATCTTGTATTATAAGTGGGTTTCTTAGGTCTGGCTTATCTATTCCGTATTTTTCCATTGCTTCTTTATATGGAATTCTTAAAAATGGTGCTTCATCTACTTTCCAGTTTGTAAAATGTTTAAAGGCACTTGTAAATATTTCTTCTAGTACTGCCAAGACTTCTTCTTGGGTTGCAAAACTCATTTCAAAGTCTAATTGATAGAATTCCCCTGGTGCTCTATCTGCACGTGGGTCTTCATCTCTAAAACATGGTGCTAGTTGGAAATACTTATTAAATCCTGATACCATTAGTAGTTGCTTAAATTGTTGTGGTGCTTGTGGAAGTGCATAAAATTCACCTGCGTGTAATCTACTTGGTACTAAAAAGTCCCTTGCTCCTTCTGGTGATGAGTTTGCAAGTATTGGTGTTTGAATTTCTGTAAATCCCATTTCATCCATTTTGTCTCTTAAAAATTTTAGAACTTTTGAACGAAGTAGAATATTTTTATGTATTTTATCATTTCTTAAGTCTAAAAATCTGTATTGTAGTCTTAAGTCTTCTTTTACTTGTGAAATATCTGCTTTTTCTGAGTTTACTTCAAATGGAAGTACATTTTTACATTTTCCAAGCATTTCTATTTTGTTTGCTTTTATTTCTATTTCACCTGTTGGAATTTTTAAGTTTTTATTTGAACGTTCTAGAACTTCTCCATCCACAGATATTACACATTCTGTTACTAACTCTTCGCTGTTTACATTTGCTTCTTCATTTATAACTATTTGAGTTATACCAAACTCATCTCTTAAATCTATAAATTTCATAGCTCCTAGGTTTCTTATTCTTTGAACCCAGCCTGCTAGCTTTACTTCTTCTCCTACATTTTTGATATTTAGTTCTCCACATGTGTGGTTTCTGTATTTATTTTCCATTTAAAGTTCCCCCTTTAAAGTATTTAAGTCCTTAAAATCTTTTTAAATTATACATTCTTATAATTTAAAAGTCAATGAAAGCTTCGTAAGTTTTACATTTTTTCTTGCTTTTTAGCTATTAATATAGTATAATGCTTTATAACTTATTAACATATAAATTATCAAAGGAGGATTTTTCTATGATAAAAAAATTTAAGAATTGGTATAATAATTTATTATCTTTTCAGAAAGCTCGGTTTTGGTCAGTAGTTATAGGTATTATACTTTATATTATTTTGGTCTTTATATCTATATTAAGAGTTACTGATTTAAACAGTTTGTTTTTATATATTTTTTTTATTTTACCACTTACTCCTTTAGGAATCATCTTTTGGGTCGCAGTAGAAACTATAGATAAAGAAGCTAGTTATAATCTTAAAAAAAAGTATAAAGATGCAGAAGATGAAATTAATGTTTGGTTTGATTCTACTTGTAGTAACTGCGTCAAGTTAAATATTAAATCTACTGAAAGTTCTGCTGAAATTTTATACTATTATCATAGTAAACATCTTTCAGTAAATTCTTTTTATGTAGAAAGAGAAAAATCTATATCAGGCGAAAAGACTAAGTATTATATTTATGCAGATTGTGAAGGTAAGGAAGATAGAGTAATATTTCCAAAAGAAATTACAAATGCTGAATATATTTTAGCAAGTTTTGCACTTGCTAATTAAAAAAGTAAAAAGCACTAAGTATCATAATATTTAGTGCTTTTTACTTTTTTCTCTTGTTTTATAGTGTTTATTGTTGTATAATTCTTTTAAATTGCAAAATACTTATATTAGGAGAAAGGAAAGTAATTTATTATGGAAAATATTTTAGTAAAAGATTTATATAGAAATACTGAAAAGTATTCTGGCAAAGAAATTAAAGTTTCTGGTTGGGTTAGAACTGTTAGAGATTCTAAAACTTTCGGATTTATTGAGTTAAATGATGGTTCATTCTTTAAAAATGTTCAAATTGTTTTTGACAATAACTTAAGTAATTTTGATGATATTTGTAAGTTAAGCATAAGTTCTTCAATTATTGTTAGTGGCACACTTGTAGTTACTGAAAATGCTAAGCAACCTTTTGAAATAAAAGCAAGTGGTATTGAAGTTTTTGATATAGCTGATAGTGATTACCCACTTCAAAAGAAAAGACATACTTTTGAATATTTAAGAACTATTTCATACTTACGCCCTAGAACAAATACTTTTAATGCAGTATTTAGAGTTCGTAGTGTACTTTCATATGCTATACACAAGTTCTTTCAAGAAAGAGGCTTTGTATATGTTCATACACCACTTATCACTTCTAGCGACTGTGAAGGTGCAGGAGAAATGTTTACAGTTTCAACTTTAGACTTAGAAAATGTTCCTAAAAATGAAGATGGAAGTGTTGATTATTCAAAAGATTTCTTTGGTAAAAATTCTCACTTAACCGTTAGTGGGCAATTAGATGTTGAAAACTATGCTTTTGCATTTAGAAATGTTTATACTTTTGGTCCAACTTTTAGAGCTGAAAATTCTAATACTGTAAAACATGCTGCTGAGTTCTGGATGATTGAGCCTGAGATATGTTTTGCTAATTTAGAAGATGATATGGACCTAGCTGAAGATATGATTAAATATATAATTTCATATGTTTTAGAAAATGCTCCTGAAGAAATGGAAT
>CAPNDH010000024.1 GCA_948664205.1 uncultured Clostridia bacterium
TATATTTATTTTGTTTTGACTACTTACCCACTCGATTTAGCGAAGAGCCATAATTATATTGTAAACTTATATAAAAAAATCAAAGAAGGAGAGATTAACTATGCAATTTTATGCAGAAATACGGGTAGTCAATGAAAAAACTGGTAAAGCTTTAATTTCTACTCATCATTGTTACTTGTCTGAAAGCGAGATGAATGAAATTATAAAGAAAATCCAGTATATTTTTGACACTGACTATGATGTTCCAAGTTCAAATGAGACATACTGTGTTAGTGCAACAATAACTCAATATGGAGATGTAAAAGAAATATTTTCAAAAAAGTTGAGTAATCGCTCTGCTACAGAGAAAGACATTTGGTTAAAAAGACATGCTCAAGTACTTGATGGGCCGGTTTCTTAGAAAGGAGAAGTGCAATGGAATATATTGATGTTCTCGATGAAAATGGTGTAAAAACTGGAGAAATTTTAAATCGTAAAGAAATTCACCAACGTGGATTAGCATTGAATAAGAAAATATTTTTATGTTCTGCTACTAAAGATGAATTTAGCATTGAAAATACTGTAAACTTTTATCAATTACCTAATATTGTTAGATTAGTTGGAACATCTAACGAAAATATAAATCAAATAATTAAGGGGGTATAGTATTGAATCATATAGAATTTATTAACAATGCATACACTAAAGATAATTTGTGTCTTCCTATGATACATTTTAACAGTGATGAGAAGGATATTTGTGTAATATTTATACATGGAATGTGTCAAACGATTATTGATAATTATTTTGTTACCGTATGGGGAAATATTTTAGTGGAAAATAATATTGGTTTTCTTTATGAACATAATAGAGGACATTCCATAGAAAACGATATATTAATGAAAGATGGTTCATATGCAAGATATGGTTGTATGTATGAAATTTTTGAAGATTGTATTTTAGATATTGATTTAGCTATTGATAAAGCTGAAAAATTAGGTTATAAAAGATTTATTTTGATGGGACATAGTTATGGTTGTAACAAATTGATTTACTATTATTATAAAAAACATCCCAACATTTTAGGTTTAGTTCTTGCAAGTGCTCCAGATATGGTTGGACTTCAATTATATCGCCAAAAAGATTACAAAGAACTCATCAAAGAGGCAAAGGTAAATATTGATAATGGTGATGAAACTAAGATTCTTAGTAACTTAGTTGAAGATTATATGTATATGAGTTCTAGAACTTACTATAATTGGTTTAATGAAAAATCTAATTTGGACAATTTACCTGTTATGGGTAATTCAGAAAATTGGTATCAATTTGAATCAATTAATGTTCCAATATTAACTTTTTCAGGTTCAAACGAAACCGATAATTATTTGCATTTGGATCTATTAAAAGATAAAGCGAAAAGTTGTAATGACTTTGAATATAAAATTATAAATAATACAAATCATTTTTATACTAATAAAGAGAATGAAATTGGAGATATTATTTTAGATTGGATAAAAAATAGATTTTAATAAAATTTAAAGACAATGCTCAAATTTATTTTATACAAAGCATTGTCTTTTTATGTATTTATAAATTAATAATCTTTTTTATAATTTCTACATCTTCAATTTTATTAATTCCAAAGCATTTCTTTCCTAAATCTTTTATTGATGCTCCTAGATGATACATTTCTTTGCCGTCTATTATAATAAACCTATCATGAAATTTATTTGTTTTAGCAACTTTAAGAATAGGATATTCTTTATTAAATTTTTTAATGTCTAAATTTTCAATATTACTTTTGTCTGATGTTAGAATAACTACTTCCACATTGTTTTTCTTTTTAGCTAACATTTTCAAAACACTATCATCAATATAATTATCTATAATCAAAATTTTATTATTTGCCTTTTTTATAATATCAACAATGATACTATATGCATCATATATCTGACCATCAAAAAATATTCTCTGTTTAATATTTTCTTCTAGTTGAAGCTGGTTAAATACTTCATCAAATTTTTTATTATGCTCTTGTAATTGATATTCGACATTTGTTAATCTTTCGAATACTTGTCCGTTAATCATTAAAAACTTTCTCATTTCAACAAAGGCATTCATAATATTTATACTTACTTGAATAGCTATATCATTTTTCAACAAACCTGATAACATAGCTATTCCTTGTTCTGTAAATACATAAGGTACATATTTCTTTCCTCTATGCTTACTGTTTTCACTTTTTGAACTGGTCGCAATTTGCGACCAGTTATTTTCCTGATCTAAATTTAAAATTGTAGTTTGCCTTTTTAAGTTTTTGACTTCTTCTTCGCTTAATTGAAAACAGAAATTTTCTGGAAACCTTTTTTTATTTCTACTTACAGTTTCATTTATTCTTTTTGTTTGGTAATTATATAGTCTTGCCACATCACTATCTAGCATAACCTGTTTACCTCTTATTGTGTATATTAAACTCTTTATATCTTCGATACCCAATTCATTTTGAATTGCTAATTCATTTTCTTCCATAGTTTCACATCCTTTTCTTACTCTATACATTCTAAAACATTTGTTCTTTGTTGTCAAGACTTTTGCAATTTTTAATTCTAAAATTTATAATATTGAAAAGATATAAAGCAACTTTATTTTGCTGTGTTGAATCCATTTCCATAATTTTGCTTGATACAAAAATTGTATAAGGATAATTTGCAAAGTTGACAGTAGTTGTTCTGTATTCTATATTAATTTCTTTTAGCAAATTATCAAATTGTTTATACATTTCTTTTTTATCATATTCTAAATTAGTATGACTATAATTATCACACATACATATTGCTAATCTTAATTTATTTTCTAAATCCATATCTTTTATCATATCTATTACATAATTTAATTTTTCATCATTCATAATTTTCTATTCCTTTCAATTTAAAATTTTTATTAGTTTTTGGGGCATGGGGTGCAAATCCCATATTGAAATTTGTGCGGGAGTACAAATTCATTGCTTGCTGGGACACAAATTTCGCATTTGGCGTATAGACAAATGCAGTGCTTGCTAGGACACGAATTTTTAAATTCTAAAAAATCGCATTTTTTCTTGTGTTGATTTTTACTTTATTTTTTGTGAAATTTTTAAAATAAATTTATGCAATTTCTGATGGAATTCTTGGTATTAATGTTAAGTAATCTACTATATTTTCGTTTTCAATATAGGGGCAATTTATAATTCCATTATCATAAAAATTTTGTTTTAATAACTCATTATATATAGCTAAAGTAGCATTATCATACTCATTATTCGCAATTTTATTATTAGAAAACACAAAATAATCTTCTTGTAATTTTTCTAATTCTTGTTTGGTAATTGCTTCTTTATAAATAAATCCAACATTATTGTTTTGTAGTATTTCGTATAAATATTCAATGTAATCTTTGCTACTTTTTGAGATAAATTCTTCTGTAAATTTAATATTTGTTATTTCAATATTATAGTTTTTATCTCTCTTAATTTCGATTGTATCTATTAATCTTTTAATCAATTCTTTTTTAGATTTCCTATTTAAGCTATCAAAAATAAATGCAAAACCTAATCTGTTTTGAAAGACAACTTCATCACTTCCAATTTCGCAATCTAACTTTTTCAATAGTTCTATTGTATATTCTCTATAATCATTGTTAGGATCAATTTGCTGTTTTTTCTTATTTAAGTTTTCGATTTCTTTTTTGATTGCATCATTTTTATTATTAATAGTTTCAACATTTAAGGTAGAACTTAAATATAAATCTACTAATTTTTTCTCTTGCATTTTTAGTTTTTCAATAGATTTCTCTATGTCTTTAATATCTTTTGTTTTGGTAGAATTGCATACTATAATTTCATTATCCATATCATATATATATCTTGTTAATTCATTCAAAATTCGTGTTAAATTTTCTTCTATTTTATCTGAACTATAATGTATGCCTTTTGATTTACAATTAGGATTTTTGCAAGTTAAATGATAATATACTTTTTCTTTTGGTGTTCCACTATATTTAAAAGAGTTTGTAGAAGATAGTATTTTATCACAAGTAGGACATCTTACGATGCCAGTAAATAAGTGAATATGCTCTCCATAATTTGAGTGTTTATTTCTTTCCAAAACTTTTCTTGTGATATTCCATGTTCCCATATCTATAATTGGCTCACAGTAATTTTCAACTCTTAATATATCTTGTGGCTTTCTGCAATACTTACCATATTCAAATATACCAATATAAATAGAATTGGTAAGTATTTTATAAACTCTATCATTTGTCCATTTTCCTACTTTTAGATAAGCATTACTATCTTTCATATTCATTGCAATACTTCTAGTCGATTTACCTTGCTTACATAGCTCAAATATTTCTTTAATAACTTGTGCTTCAATAGGTTCTATTTCTAAATGTCCAGTTTCACTATTTCTAATATAGCCATAGGGGGCTTTACTAGGGTGGATATGCTCTAAAGCCATTTCTTCCATAGCTCTTTTTGTTCTTGCTCCAATTTCTTTTCTTTCTCTTTGCCCAAATACTAAGTTCATTCCAAATATCATTTCACCATTTGCAGTGGATACATCATAAGGTTCTAAAATAAGTTCTATTTTGACATCATGTTCTTCACAATAGTTAAGTAACCAAAAGCCATCATAGTTATTTCTAGTTAGTCTATCTACTTTAATAGCAATTATTACTTCAATTTTATGCGATTTTATATCTTTTAAAAGTCTTTGCATTTCTGGTCGCATTAAGTCTTTTCCAGAATGTCCTGCATCATTATATACATCTACAATATCGTAACTGTTTTTCTCACAATATTCTTTTATCATTCGTAACTGTGAATCAATAGAATAACCATTATCTCTTTGCTCATCTGTTGATACTCTTACATAAACTCCACATCTCATAAAAATATTACCTCCTACTTTACCTGTGAATTTTTTAAGGTTTTGTATTCCAAAATTGTAAAAAACTTTAAAGATTTCTACCCTTCTATATGTTTGCTCAGAAAAGTGCATTTTCGCCCCCCTAGTTTAGGAAAAAAATTTAAATTTTTTACAAATTTTCAAAATAAAAGGTTAAATTTTTAATTTTATAAGAATTTGTTTTATTTCTTTAAGATTATACTTTTGCTTATGTTCTTTAATATAGAATGGCTTATTAGCTATTTCATTTACTTTATATTCGTAAATAGTAAGAGTAGTAGGATATGTGATTAAATATTCAGTTGGTTCAATGAATTGTAAATTAGTAGCCTTTAAATGCTTAATTTTACCATTTTTAACTGTGTACACATAGCTTTTAATAATTTCTAGTATTTCATCATTTGGCTTTAAATTTTGTATTACTTCAAACTCAAACATAAAAAATGCCCTCCTTTCCAAAAGAGAACATTTTGATATTTTTATTAAGTTCAATTCATCTTTTTTTAAAATGAAAAAACTTACGAAACTCTTTATAGTTCGTAAGTTGCTATAAATTGGAGCTGACAACGGGAATCGAACCCGTGACCTCTACCTTACCAAGGTAGTGCTCTACCTACTGAGCTATGACAGCATTTTTTATTTTAATTTATGTATCGTTTTAGTTTTCTACTGGCTGTCGCACGCTTCTTCGCTTCGCTACGCATCATGTATCTGTAACTCGCTATGCTCGAACAGCTACAAGATCTACCTACTTAAGCTATGACAGCATATTTTATAGGTCGCCTATGGTGGCGACCCTATATATTTATAATTCATTTACATTTAAGTTTGTTATTGCTTTTTTTCTTATTCTTTGTATTGCATTATCTATTGATTTTACTGGTGTATCTAGCTTTTCTGCTATTTGAATATAGCTTTCACCTTTCATATATCTATTTAGTACTTGTTTTTCAAAGTCACTTAATGACTTATCTATTGCTATTTCTACTGATTTATAATATTCTTGTTTTGTTATTGTATCTAATGGGTCTTCTATTTGATGTGCATTATATGTATCAAATAAAGTACTTTCTTCATCATTTTCATATGCAGAAGCATTTAATGATAAATATGAATTTAGTGGCATATGTTTTTGCCTATTTGATGACTTTATTGCTGTTATTAATTGCCTTTCTATACACATATTTGCAAATGTTTTAAATGAGTTTTGTTTGTCTGCACTATAACTTTTTACTGCCTTATATAGTCCTATTAAGCCTTCTTGCACTATATCTTCTTTTTCTGCACCTATTATAAAGTATTTGCTAACTTTCATATTAACAAGTTCTTTATACTTATTTATTAAGTATTCAAGCGCATTTTTATCCCCAGACTTAGCCATATCTACTAAGCCTTCGTCACTTATTTCTTTGTAGTTATTATTTAATGAATAAAACATATTGCTCTCTTTCATATAAGTTTATTCCTCCTAAGATGTTCATTTCTTGCATTATATCCATCAAATCTTAGAATGTCAAGAGGTTTTGCAGTTTTTATTGGTATTTTTTAGATAAAATATATAAATTTAAAGTTTAATGTAATTTATTTAAATTGTAGGGGCTTAATCGGTTAGGAATACATAAAAGAATTCACCTAATTAAGCCCTAGATATTTTATCTAAATTTATAATATATTCGAAATTGTGATATGGGCGTAATTCGGTATTCCTATGTGGTATTCCTTACCAATTAAGCCCCTACATCAAATTTTATCTTTTATTATAATTTGTAGTTTTATAAAATGAAATATATTGATTTTACTTGTTTTTGCTTAATTATTATTGTATATTATTTATTAAGAATAAAAAGTAAATATAGATTGGAGTTTAATATGGCATTTGATGGAATTGTTACAAGGCAAGTAGTTCTAGAACTAAAAGATGCACTTGTTGGTGGTAAAGTTAATAAAGTTTTTGAACCTAATAAGAATGAAATTATTTTAGGTATTTATTGTAATGGGAAAAATTATGCTTTAGATATTTCTATTTCTTCTAATAATTATAGAATGAATTTAACTACTAACAGTAAGCCTAACCCTTTAAATGCTCCTAATTTTTGTATGTTACTTAGAAAGCATTTAGTAGGAGCTCGCATAACTGGTATTTATAGTAATTGTTTGGAAAGAATTGTATTTATTGAATTTGAAGCATATAATGAACTTAATGATTTAGTACATAAAAAATTAGTAATTGAGCTTATGGGTAAACATAGTAATGTTATTTTACTTAATGATAAAAACATTATTATTGATAGCCTTAGACATTTAGATAGCTTTTCTAATTCATGTAGAGATATTCTCCCAGCTCATGAGTATGTAAACCCTCCTGCTGATAAATTAGATATTTGTAAAATATGTTTAGAAGATTTTATTAGTTTAATGAAAAATGATAAACTTTCTAATATTATACCTAATAACTTTAGTGGAATTAGTAAAACATTTATTTTAAATACTTTAGATGTTTTAAAAATTTCTGATACTGATTATTCTTATGAAAATATAACTGAGTTATATAAGTATATAAAAGATATTATAGATAATTTAGGAACTGATAATGTTTTAACTGTTTATAAAAATGATAAAGATTATACAATTGTCAATAAAGTAAGCTATATTGATTATATAGGTCGCCCCTTTAGTAGCGACCCCTACAATAAAACAATTATCTCTCCTATTCAAAGTGAGCAATTTGTTGCTAACGCAGACGAGCAATGCTCGCCCCTACAAGATAATATGCTTCAGACCAATTTCTTTTTAGATGATTTTTATAATAAAAAGGAAAAGGATGAAATTACCATTAATTATAAGAATAACCTTTTAAAATTAGTACTTTCAGCACTTAAAAAAATAACTAAAAAAGTTAACAATATAAATATGAAACTTAAAGAATGTGAAAACATGGAAACTTATAGAATATATGGAGAACTTATTACTTCTAATTTATATAGAATAAATAATAATATAAATGTAGACTATATTGAAATTGAGAATTATTATGATAATAATAATTTGATAAAAATCCCATTAGATAAAAGTATTTCTCCTTCATATAATGCTAAAAAATATTTTAAAAAGTATAATAAATTAAAAAATACATTGGAAATTGTAAGTAATCAAAAAGCCGATGCTACAAAAGAGTTAGATTATTTAGAAAGTATAATATATGAACTAGAAGGTGCTACTTCTACTCTTGAGCTTGAAGAAATTGATGTT
Organism: uncultured Clostridia bacterium; assembly: GCA_948664205.1. Lineage (GTDB taxonomy): Bacteria > Bacillota > Clostridia > TANB77 > CAG-508 > UMGS1663. The sequence continues at coordinate 8,175 of CAPNDH010000024.1, forward strand.
GAAATTTCTGAAAATGTTTTATTTAAAAATACTCAGAAAAATTCTAATGTTAAGAAAAATAAAGTTAATAAAAGAAAAGTTCATAATGAATATGAACCTATTACATATAATGTAGACAGTTTTACTTTATATGTTGGCAAGAATAATAAACAAAATGATTATATAACTACTAAGCTTGGTAAAAACGAAGATTTATGGTTTCACACTAAAGACATTAGAGGTAGCCATTGTTTATTAAAATGTAATGGTGAAACCGTTAAAGAACATACTATTATTGCTTGTGCCGAAATTGCTGCTTTTCACAGCAAGGCTAAACTTTCTTCTAATGTACCTGTTGATTATTGCTTTATCAAAAATGTAAAAAAACCTTCTGGTAGCAAACCTGGAATGGTTATATATACTAATAATAAAACTTTATATGTTGAACCAAAAGAGATTTAAGAACAAAGGAATTTCTATAAAGTAGCAATTTAAAGATTACTATATAATTTTATTTATGTAAGGAGGAATCGTAGAGTAATTTTTGTTAGAAATTCTTAATAAATTTTATGGAAAGAGTTCACTTTATTTTAGCTCTTGGAAATTGTATCTCGAAGAGTACAATTGACGTAGAGATAAAATATGCGAAATTTAGATTTTCTTAACGATTTATCGTTTAGAAAATGTTAATTCCGTTTAGTGGAAGCTGCCATAAAATTCTATTTAGAATTTCTACAAAAATTAGCTCAAGCGACGACTGAAATAAATAAAATTATATAGTAATCTTTAAATTGCGGACTCATACTTTAATTTTGTTTATATTCCATATCTTCCATAAATGGAAATATCTCCTCTAGTCTTTTTTTTGTTAACATTTGCATAGCTGGCTGTGGATTTTTATCATGCACTGATATTAGTTTTTGTGTATAGCAATTATCTGATGTTTTAAATATTAAATATCTATTACGCACATATGTATAATATATTTGATATCCTATGTCTAATTCTTCTTCAAACTTTTCTAAGGTATATTCTTTCATAATAAATTTATCTCCTTTTACCTTTCTTCTTCGTCATCTTTTTCTCTTGTATCTACTTGTATATGTTGCGAATAAAGTTGTTGTTCATAAATATCAATTACATTTTCTATTCTTCTACATATACCTACAAAGTGATCATTTATACATTGTGCCATTTCAGTTTTTTTCTGTATAGCTTCTTCTTTTATTCTTATAATTTCATTTTTAAATTCTTCTTGTTCTACACCATTACTATCTTTTAACTTTAACAAATTAGCTCTATTTAATGCATATTTACAAGAAGATTCTAATTCTTGTACCATATTATTTATAACTATATTGGCAAAATCTATGCTTTCCTCTTTTTTTACAGCTTTTGAAACATTTTGCACAAAATCTTTCCTTGATATCATATTATTAGCATTAATATCTTTTATTATTGAGTTAATTGCCTCTATTATTAATATTCTTTTTTGCTCATATTCTTCATACTCTACAAATTCACATATTCTTACATCTTCATAATAGTCTTGTGATATTTCCATTTGTATTCTTGTTATTTCTTTTTCCTTTTCAGGATATTTACTTTTTAGTCCTTGAATAAGTTTTCTATATGCATTTTGATATTCTGTATATATTTTTCTTAACATTTTATGTATTTCAGGAGGTAACTTTGCATCTCCTAAAATTTTAGCCATTTCACTCTTTATTTCCATATTTTTTATAATGTCCCCTCTACATATTTATATTATTTAGTCATTTCCTCAAACTCTTCTTCTGATATAATTTGTATTCCTAAATCACGTGCCTTCATTAACTTAGAACCTGCATCTTCTCCTGCTAATACATAGTCTGTTTTTTTAGATACAGAAGATGATGTTTTCCCTCCAAATTTTTCTATTATATCTGAGGCTTCTGTTCTCGTATATTTTGTAAGTGCTCCTGTTAATACGAAAGTTTTTCCTTCAAACCTATTATCTGCTCCTTCTTCTTCATTTAGCTTCATATTAACACCAGCTTCTTTTAGTCTTCTTATCATATCTATTGTTTGTTCTGACTTAAAAAATTCGTATATGTTATTTGCTGTTATTTCTCCAACATCACTTGCATCACACAAACTTTCTAAACTAGCGCAACTCAAATTATCCATAGTTTTATATTTTTTTGCTAAAACTTTTGCTGCTTTTATTCCTACTTGCCTAATTCCTAAAGCGTTGATTACGTTAAATAAATCTCGCTCTTTACTTTTTTCTATTGCTTCTATTAAGTTACTTGCAAATTTTTTACCATTTTTCTTTAATGAAGCTATATCTTCTAAGGTTAGTTTATAAATATCTGCTATATTTTTTATTAAACCTCTTTCTATAAGTGCTTCTACTATTTTGTAACCTAGTCCTTCTATATCCATACACTCTTTTGATACAAAATGTTCTATTCCCCTTAATAGTTGTGCTGGACATTCAATTCCGGTTACAACGTATTGCTGCCTCTCCTTCTTCTCTTGTAGCAGTGCTTCCACATACTGGGCAAACTGTTGGAACTTCTACATCTTTTTCATTTCCTGTTCTTTTTTCAGTTATAACTTTTATTACTTCTGGTATTACATCACCTTGTTTTTGAATTACAACTGTATCTCCTATTTTTAAACCTTTTTCTTTTATGAAGTCTTCATTGTGAAGTGTTGTTTTTGATATTGTTGAGCCTGCTACTTTTACTGGTTCTAATATTGCCATTGGTGTTATTACACCTGTTCTTCCTACTTGCCATATTACATCTTTTAATGTTGTTTCTTTTGCTTCTGGTGGGTATTTGTAGGCAATTGCCCAACGTGGTACTTTATATGTTGTTCCTAATTTTTCTCTAAATGAAAGTGAATCTACTTTTATTACCGCTCCATCTATTCCAAAGCTTAAATTTTCTCTGTCTTCTCCTATTTTTTCTATTGCTTTTTGTGCTTCTTCATAATTTTTACAATATATTCTTACTGTATTAACATTAAACCCTAATTTTACTAAATATTCTAATTGTTCATAATGTGAATTTAATTTATTTTCTTCAAATTTTTGCACATTAAATATATAAATATCTAGTGGTCTTGAAGCTGTTATTTTTGAATCTAATTGACGAAGTGAACCTGCTGCTGCATTTCTAGCATTTGCAAATAGTGGCTTACCTAATACCTCTTGTTCTTCATTCATTTTATCAAATTCCTTTTTACCTATGAACACTTCTCCACGAACTATAATATTTACTTTTTCATTTAATACTTTTGGTATACTTTTTATTGTTCTTAAGTTATCTGTAATGTCCTCTCCAATTAATCCATTTCCACGTGTAGCACCTCTTACAAAAATACCATCTATGTATTCTAATGCTACAGATAGTCCATCTATTTTAGTTTCTACAACATAGTTTAGTTCTTCGTTTTCTTCTGTTGCTTGTTTTTTTATTCGCTCATCAAATTCTTGTAATTCTTCAAAACTAAATACATCTTGAAGGCTTTGTAGTGGTACTATATGTTCTACTTGTTTAAACCCTTCACTAACATGTCCACCTACTTTTTGTGTTAATGAGTCTTTAGTTATAAGCTCTGGAAATTCCTTTTCTAAAGCTTTTAGTTTATTCATAAGCATATCATATTCGTAATCTGTTATTTCTGGTGCATCTTCATCATAATATTTTCTTGAATGATATTCTAATGTTTCTCTTAATTCTTTTATTTGTTTTTTAGCTTCATCTAATTTCATTAGACTTCCTCCAATTTTGTATTAATTTACATTTGCTATTATATACAAAATTATATAAAAGTACAATTATTTTTGGAAATTATTTTACTATTTTATCTTTTATACATACTTCGACAAACTTTTTAATTTATATGTTATAAAATTATGTAATCTTCCTGTTTGAAAGGAGGTGATATTGTGCATCATAATATGCAAAAGAAAAAAACACGAAATAGTATTTCAAAATTCGCTAATAGCTATACCAAATTTCTTCTTCACTAATATTATTTTCGTCCATAAATTCTTGACATTTTCTTTCTAATAGTTTGAAATCACAACACCTATTTATTAATTGCTGTGTTGCCTTTTTTTGTAAAACTAAATAGTATAAGTTTTTAGCTCTATTGTTAATTCTTACTTTATTTTTTTCTATCCATTCCATTTGCATATATAACATTTTTTTATATTTTATATCTTTAATTTCTTTTATATGTATTTCTTCTAAATAGCTTTTTGGTATTGGCATCATATTATTTAGGTTTATTCCACCCAATTTGCCTTCATCTATTTTCAAGAAGTCTTGGGTGTTTTTCATACTCAAATGTTTTTGTTTTGGAGATGTTAGTGGTGCAAAAAAGTTCTTTCCATTTACACATAATACTACTCCAACAAATGGTCTATTTTCTTTATCATTTTCTACAAATGGTATTTTAGGCTCATAATAATGTAAATAATTGCAATATTTTGCATCTGCTTTATATACTTTCATATTCTTCCTTTCATACAAATAAAATCAATAATTAATTTTTATTGATATTTCTGTGTATTATTCTTTTTATAATTACTAATTTTTGTTTTTCTTGGATTTCGTAAAAGATTAAAATTTTTAGATTTTAAATTTATATTTACATTTTATATTTTTATTATTAGTATGTCAATATTTTTTATGTAATCTTTTTAAAAAGTTTTCGACAAAATTTTTAAAAGGAAAGCAATTGGCTATCTGCCAATTGCTTTCCTTTCATAGTCTTGTTTTACTAACATTCTCCATAATAGAGAATATCTTTCTTTTTAATTGTAATTTCTTCGTCTTTTCCAGAAATTTCTGCTTTTATTTTCTTGCTATTTGATTTCATTTGATTTGCAATAAAGTCTTCACCAAAAGCTTCTTCTAAATAAATTTTTTGACCGTTTTTTAAAACCACATAAAAATCTGCCCAATACTTTGAACCTATCTTTTTCGCCATAATGTCTCCTCCTTATGTTGTAATTATTTAGAATTTTTACTTTTATAAATTTATTGAAAGTTTTTACGTTTAACTGTTAATATCTTATCATATTTTCTATATTTTGTAAACCATATTATGCCATCTTTTCTTTGATTTTAACCAATGTATTTAATGCATCAATAGGTGTTAAACTGTTTACATCAATTTTATCAATTTCAGTTGCTATTTCTGCAAGTTTGAAGTTAAACATATCTAATTGCCCTGCTGTTTGCTTTTTCTCTTCTTTTTGTATTGCCTTTTCACTTATTATACTTTTTCTTTCTAAGCTTTTTAGTATTTCATTTGCCCTTTTGTTTACATTTTGTGGTACTCCTGCTAAACGTGCTACGTGTACTCCATAGCTTTCGTCGGTTCCACCTGGAAGTATTTTTCTTAGGAATATTACGTCTTCTCCTTTTTCTTTTACTGCTACTTGAAAGTTTTTTATTCCTTCTAGTTTATCTTCTAACTGTATTAATTCGTGATAATGTGTTGCAAATAGTGTTTTTGCCCCACATTTTTCTTTATCTACAATGTATTCTGCTACTGCCCATGCTATTGAAAGCCCATCATATGTTGAAGTTCCTCTTCCTATTTCATCTAGTATTACTAGACTATTTCCAGTTGCTTCTTTTAAGATTGTAGCTACTTCCATCATTTCTACCATAAATGTGCTTTGCCCCATACTTAGGTCATCTGAAGCTCCTACTCTTGTAAATATTTTATCTACTACACCTATATGCGCACTTGATGCTGGAACAAATGAGCCTATTTGTGCCATTAATGTTATTAATGCTACTTGCCTCATGTATGTAGATTTTCCTGCCATATTTGGTCCTGTTATCATTGCAAGTCTTGTTTCGTTCTTATCTAAATATGTATCATTTTGAACAAAGCTTCCTGATGGTAACATTTTTTCTATTACTGGATGACGTCCATCTTTTATATCTATTATTCCACTGTTATCGACGACTGGCTCTACATAGTTTAGGTCCTCTGCTACTATTGCAAATGAGCATAGAACGTCAAGTATTGCTATTACTTCTGCTGAAGTTTGTATTCTTTTTATTTTACTTTCTATGTCATCTCTTATTTCTACAAATGCATTATATTCTAAGTTTATAACTTTTTCTTCTGCTCCTAATATTTGGTTCTCTAAGTTTTTTAATTCTTCTGTTATATACCTTTCTGCATTTGCTAAGGTTTGCTTTCTTATATACCTTTCAGGCACTTGATCAAAATTAGATTTTGTAACTTCTATATAGTAACCAAATACTCTATTAAAGCCTACTTTTAAACCTTTTATTCCTGTCTTTTCTCTTTCTTCTGCTTCTAGTTTTATTATCCAAGTCTTTCCTTCTGTTGTTGCTTTCTTTAAATGGTCAATTTCTTCATTATATCCTAATTTTATTAATCCGCCTTCTTTTACACTTAGTGGTGGTTCATCAACTATTGCTTCTTCTATCAAATTATGAATATCTGCTAATTCATCTAGTTTTAAATATAATTCTTGTAATAGTGGTGATTTTACATTTGATAGTATTTTCTTAATTTCTGGCAATTGTTTTGCAGAATTTTTAAGTGAAATTAAATCCCTACCAGTTGCACTTCCATATGATATTCTACCTGCTAGTCTTTCTATATCATATACTTTTTTAAGTAACTCGGTTATATCTCCTCTTAGTATAATATTATCTTTTAGTTCTTTTACAGCGCCTAGCCTTTTATTTATTTCTGTAACATCTATTAATGGGTCATTTATCCATCTTCTTAAATTTCTTCCACCCATTGATGTTGAAGTTTTATCTAATACCCATAAAAGTGTTCCTTTTTTAGATTTATCTCTCATTTTTTCTGTTAGTTCTAAGTTTCTTCTTGCATTTATATCTAAACTCATATATTTGGTTATATTATACATTGTTATTTTGTTAATATGCTCTAAGCTATTTTTCTGTGTATCTATAAGGTAATATATAAGTCCATTTATTGAAGCTATTGCTAATTTTTTGTCTTTTAAATTATCTATATCTTCTCCACTTTCATTTTTTACTACATATGCACTAGTTAATTTTTCTATATCATCCCCAAATGCATCTTCTTTTATTTTTGAAATAAATACCTCAAAACGTTCTTTTATTTTATTTATTTCTTCTAAAGAATCATACATAAATGAATTTACAATTATTTCTGCTGGGTTATATCTTGATATTTCATCTAATAATTTTGGGAAATTGTTACTATCTGTAATCTCTGTTGTTCTAAAATCTCCAGTTGAAACATCACATACACTTATTCCAAAAAATGTACCTGCTTTATATATGCTCATTATATAATTATTCTTTTTTTCATCTAGCAAATTGCTTTCCATAACTGTACCTGGTGTAACTACACGTATTACACCTCTTTTAACTATGCCTTTAGCTTGTTTAGGGTCTTCTAATTGCTCGCAAATTGCAACTTTGTAACCTTTTTCAATTAACCTTGAAATATATGTATCTGCTGCATGAAAAGGAACTCCACACATAGGTGCACGTTCTTCTTGTCCACAAAGTTTACCTGTTAAAGTTAGTTCTAGTTCTTTTGACACACGTATTGCATCATCAAAAAACATTTCATAAAAATCGCCTAAACGATAAAATAAAATACAATCGCTATATTCTTCTTTTGTTTTTAAATATTCTTGCATCATAGGTGAAAATTCCGCTTTTTCTGCCATGTTTTAATTCTCCTTATTTAAAATTCTCTTTCATTTCCAAAATAATCTTCCATTGTTCTTTCAAATACATTATTTATTCCATTTTCTAATCGTACAAATAATGGATTTTGTTTATCTTCATTTGTAATCAAACTTTTATATATGTTTCTAAAATACCACTCTTGCTTTTCTTCTCCTCTATTAAATGCTGAAAAGTCTTTATATCCTAGTTTTTTATTTTTCCTGTATATATCTTCTATATTATTTATTTTATCAGCCGTAGGTACTAGTTTTTCTGTTAATAATAGTCCACTTGTTGTTTCTATTTTATGTTTTTTTCTTTCTTCCCAAGGTTTACTTTTATCTGGTTCCGATGCCACCTCTACTAAATGGGCTATATCTTCTCCAAAATTCTTTCTTATATCTTCTAATGTAAATTTAGTATCTTCAGTAACATCATGCAAATATGCTGCTGCAATTACGTTTGGATCTGTTATTCCATTTTCCATTAGTATTTGCGCTACGGCAAATGGGTGAACTATTTGAGGTTTATATGGTTCACTCTTTCTTGTACGTCCAGCATGTGCTAAAGTAGCAAAAATTATGGCTTTTTCTATTATATTTACATTTTCTGACATATATATTTCTCCTTATCTTATTTCTTCATTCTTTTGTAATTCATTCATTTTTTCTATTAGTTTTTCTTTTATTTTATCTAATTTTTTAATTCTTTTTTCTATGTGTTTAGGGTCATGTGCATATGCATCACAGTATTGAATATATAATAATTTTTTTGTTAGTTCTATATTGTTTTTATCTACATTATCTACATTATCTACATTTATTATTGTATCATGATTTTCTATTAAATAGCATATTTTTTCTATTTCTTTTTGGTTATATCCTAATCTTGTTAAAATTTCTTTAGACATTTCAGATGATTTTTGTGGGTGTCCATGAAAATGTCTTATTTCTCCATCTTCTTGGTATGAGTGTGGTTTTCCTATGTCGTGTAAAAGAAGTGCTAACCTTATTTGTAAATCTGGCTTTGATTTTCGCATTGCTTCTTTTGTATGCTTCCATACATCATAGCAATGATGTGGATGTTTATGGTTAAAACCTTCACAATCTTTTAATTCTGGAATTATTGTAAACAATATATTTTCATCAAAATAATGAATTTGGTTTTCCATTATGATATTCTCTAATTTTTCTTTTCCTTTTTCCATTTTCAACATCCTTATTTATTAACAAATTTCACCTTTTAGGTACCACATATGTTCTGATACTATTTTTAAATCTATCATATTTCCTATTAAATCTTTATTTCCTTCAAATACTACTACTTTATTTGTATCAGTTCTTGCTGTTAACATTTCTTTATTTGTTTTGCTTACACCTTCTACCAATACTCTTTGTATTGTTCCTATGTATTTATCATTATTTTCTTTTATTTGACTTTCTACTAATTCTTTTAGCTTATCAAAACGTTTATGTTTTATTTCTTCTGGTATTTGGTTTTCCATTCTGTCTCCTGGTGTTCCTACTCTTCTTGAATATATGAACATGAATACTTGCTCAAAATGTACTTTTTCTACTACATCTAGTGTATCTTCAAAGTCTTTTTCTGTTTCTCCTGGAAAACCTACTATTATATCTGTTGAAAATACTATGTTTGGAACCATTTTTTTCATTTTCTCTACCAAACTTAAATATTGCTCTTTTGTGTATTTTCTATTCATTAATTTTAATACATTTGTACTTCCTGATTGAAGTGGTAAATGTACTATTTTACTTACCTTTTCACAATCTCTAATTGCTTCTATCACATCGTCTGTGAAATCTTTTGGGTGTGGTGATACAAAACGTATTTTTTCTATTCCTTCTATTTTATTTACTGCTCTTAATAGTGTTGCAAATGAGTTTACTCCCTCATATTCTTCAAATTTTATTTTCTTTTCACGTTCTACTCTTAAGTATGAATTAACATTTTGTCCTAATAGTGTTATTTCTTTATAACCTTGTTTTGCCAAAGAGCGTACTTCTTCTATAATATCTTTTGGGCTTCTGCTTCTTTCTCTTCCACGTACATATGGAACTATACAATAACTACAAAAGTTATTACATCCATTCATTATTGTTACTGATGCTTTTATTTTATCATTTCTTGAAATTGGCAAACCTTCTATTATTTCACCATCTATATCTATTACATCTCTTATTTTTTTGTTTTCTTCCAAAGATTTATAAAGGTCTTGTGGTAATTTATGAAGTGTATGTGTTCCAAATATTATATCTACATATGGGTAACTTTGCTTTAGCTTTTTTACTATATGCTCTTCTTGCATCATACATCCACCTATTGCTATTATTGTTCCTTTATTTTCTTTTTGTTTTTTTACTTCTCCTACTTTTCCAAATAGTTTTTCTTCAGCATTTTCACGTACACAACATGTATTGAATAAAACTAAGTCTGCTTCTTCCATATTTAATGTCTTTTTATAATTCATTTTTTCTAGCATTCCACTTAGTTTTTCTGAATCATTTTCATTTAGTTGGCATCCCATTGTTAATATATAATATTTAAATAGTTTTCCTTTATTTATTTTATTTACTTTATCTATATATTTTAGTTCTTCTTCTATATTTATTTTTTCCAAAACATATTTCTCCTTCTATCATTTGCTTTATTTTATTACATTTTACAAGTTTTTTCAAGGGAAATATGTTACATTTTGAGACTTTTTAAAAAAATATTTTAATCATGTCATAAACTTTCTCTATATTTTATTCTCTCGACAAAACTTCTTATTTTTCGCTATTGCAATTTCTTTAACTTTATGTTAATATGATTTTGTTTAGTATTTTATATTCTATTAAACTTTTAGGATATTCTTTCCTAAAATATTTTCCAAAATTCAGAAATTTTAAATATGAAGGAGATGGTATTATCAAACTATTAGAATTAAAAAACGATTATATATTTAAGCGTGTTTTTGGTTTTACTGGAAATGAAGAAATTACCAAAGATTTATTAAGTGCTGTATTAAAACAACCAGTAAATAATGTTGAGCTTAATTGCAAAGAAATACTTGAAAGAGAAGTTTTTGATGACAAACTAGGTATATTGGATATTAGAGCAAAATTAAACAACATTATTGATTGTGACATTGAAATGCAAGTGGTAGATCAAAAAAATATAGAAAAAAGATTACTTTTTTATTTAAGTAAAATGTATGGTCAAAATGTTAGAAAAGGTCAAAAATATAAAGAAACAAATAAATGTATAGCAATATTGTTTACGGATTTTAACCTTGAGAAACTTAAGCCAATAAAAAAATACAAAACAAAATGGAATTTTAGAGAAGAAGATTATTCTGATATAATCTTGACAGATGCTATGGAAATTCATATAATAGAATTATCCAAAGTAGAAGAATACTCAGAAAATAAAGAACTTGATATTTGGGTTAATTTTATCAATGGAGTAGGTGATTTTGATATGAGTAAAGCAAATGAACAAGTAAAAAAAGCAAAAGAAGTATTAGAAGAAATAAGTGAAAATGAACATGAGCAATATTTAGCACATTTAAGGGAAAAGTACATATTAGATCAAAATAATTTATTAAGTTCAGGATATGACCGTGGATTTGAACAAGGTATAAAAGATGGTATTGAAAAAGGTATAGAACAAGGCATTGAGCAAGGTATTGAACAAGGATCTAAAAAACGTGAAATTGAAATAGCTAAAGAAATGAAAGAGCAGGGCTATGCAAACGAAGAAATTGAAAAAATAACAAAATTAACCAAAGAAGAAATTGAAAATTTATAATTCAGTAATTATTTTAAAATACTAAACAAATATTATATACGGCCCTATTTTATCCATAGGGTTGTAATTTTTATAGTTGCAAATTTTTAGACACGTCCCAAATCTTTCCATTTCCAAACAAAAAAAGAATGGTTTCCCACTCTTTTATGCTTTTTATTGAATTCCATATTTTTTCTTAAATTTATCTGCTCTACCACCTGTTGTTTCTCTTTTTAAATTACCTGTCCAGTATGGATGACATTTTGAGCAAACGTCTACTTTCATTTCAGCTTTTA
>CAPNDH010000025.1 GCA_948664205.1 uncultured Clostridia bacterium
AAAAATATAAAAAAATTCTCAAAAAAAGTGTCCAAAAACTTGACATAGATCCAATAATGAGTGATAATGCGAATTTACACAATGAAGTAGAACAAATTAAGGCTGAATATAAGCAAAAGGAATTTGATATTGAATGGAAATATAAAAGTAAAATTAAGGGCTTGGAAAAAGAGAACAGCAGATTAAATAAAATAATAGATAAATTCTATGAAACTATTGATAAATTCATACATTGGATTTGTAAAAATTTGATATGGGGGCAGAAGATAATTTAGTTAGAGATTTTCAAAAAGAAACTAATACTTATTTAGATGCAGAAAAACAACTTAAACATGAAAAAAAGGAAAAAGAATTTGAAATGGAATTATAAAATGATATCTTGAAAATTTATTATTTTTAGAAACAAGGCACCCACTATTATCGTGAGTGCCTCAAAATGAATCAATAGTGTACTGTGGGAGTGATGCTTACATTACCTAGCCAGTCTATCATGATTTCTACAAGCTTGCCATCCACTTCCCATGTAAAAATCGATGACATATACTCTAAATTATGCTCACCATCGTGCCGAGCAATTTCGTGTTCTCCCCAGTCAATGCATGTAATAGGATCAGAACCAAAGATAGCTACTAACTTTTTCTGTTTCCCTTTAGAAAGAATGAAATAGCCTCTTTCCATGTCTTTTACCTCATCTGCTTCGACTTTTAAGTTTACATTTTGACCTGTAACCCGATAAACTCCTTTTGAAATATTTTTCCATTTAAGATCCATTTTAATACCTCCTAAAATTATTTAGTTGACAAAGACTTACTATAAAACTGGTGCTTGACCAAATTGTACATATTTATAATAACATAAAATCATTTAAAACACAATATCAAGAATTATTGTATTTTAGCATTAATTTAATAAGATACATTTTTTATTTCCAATACATATCACTTAATTTCTTTAATTCTATTTTAAAATCTTCTATTTGTTCATCAGTGTAACTATCTCTTAATTCTCTAGCTTTTTTTGACCATTCCTTAAATTGTTTTTCTTTAAATTTTTTTGTATGATTATAATGTAATCCATGCATTCTTTTGTATTCTCTGTTATATTCCTTTAGAATCAAACTATTTTTGACTTTTTCTTTTTGCTTATTTAAAGCCCCAATTTCTCTACAAGTTTTACCAGTATTTAAATATAAATTATTACAATATTTTTGGTCGTTCCTTCCTTTTTGATTTGGATTATTGCTAGTAGTAGTGGGTATAAATAATCTACCACAGTTTTCACATTTGTTTATAGTAAAGTTATTTTGAATTACTTTAAATAACTCAAATCTAATTTGTTCTTCTGTATTTTGTAATTCATAAACTTCTTCTGCTACAATATGTTTTTCTTTTATTATTTCTACAATTTTTTCTACATCTAATCTTCTTTCTTCAAAAGATAATTCTGTATCACATATGTATTTAGTTTTAAATTTAGTATCAAGAAAAAGAGCGTGTGCAGGTTTAGTATTAACATAGTGTATATCAAATACTCTTTTAGTTTCATATAAGAATAATTTTTCAGGCACACTTAAATTTCTAACAAGAGAGTTATTAGAATATTTGCTAATCAATTCTAGCCTTTCCTTTAAATCTATTTTTTTCTCTATAAAGTTTTCTATTAATAAATCTCGTATAGTTTCAAAAAACTTCATATATTCATTATGCTTTTTTGCTGATATTTTATCTATTTCTTGAACCCATTTCATAAGCAAAATCTGTGTAGTATATTCATCTTCTTCTAATTCACGAAATATATCACTAGGATAATATTTTGGGTTTTCTATAAAAACACCAATTTGAGATTTGAACAATAAATCTGACCTAAATACTTTAGTATTATATGTTTTTACCATTATATCTATTAAAACTTGTGTGTAAAAATGCGTATATGGAGAAAATTCTAAACATGCTCTAACAATTTGAAACATTTTAAAGAAACAATCCATCTTTTCATCTTCAGAATCAGTTTCTTTAGCATAACTTACAAGTTCTATAAGCCCAGTGTACATTGTTTTCAATTTATCAAAATCTTCGTAATGCATTATAGCAAATTCATATAGTTTATCTCCAATATTATATTCAAAATCACCAATAGCACCAAAATATTCTCCGAGTATTTTTTATTATAATTTTATTATTGTTAAGTGTGAAATTAGTTATCATATCAATATTTCCTCCATTTTGAAAAATAGAATATAGTTATTCCAATTTTTAAGTTATCTATAGACTTAGTAAAATCTATTTACAACACTATTTTAGCATCTTATAATGATTTTATCAAGATAGAAAATAGCATTTTAATATATCTATTTTCTATTCATGGAATAGTACATTGAAAATTGAATAGCAAGTTACAAGAACAGATAATAAAACTTTCGTCTAGCTAACGTGATGTAAAGGGGCGATTCTCTAAAAAGAGTAATGAGGGCAAATCTCATATGGGTATTTTACTTACCACTTGTAGCTACAAAAATTAAGTAATATTTTTAAACTTTTAATAATATTATTGAAATGGAAGAAGGTGAGAATTTTGAAAAAGATTTTGAATATTACATTTATTAATCCTAATACAGAAGAACAGATAGTACAAGCTATGGCTGGAGTTCTTGCATATAATTTAGCTGAGAATGATGAAAATATAAAATTCAATTACAACAATTCAAATACTTATCAAAATTCTCACGAAGATATAGAAGATGAATTAGAATTGTAAAAAAATGTATAATAAGTATAGAAGAAATAAATAAAATATGATAGAATGAGGAAAAATAACTCAAAAGGAGATTTTAGATGAATAAAGAAGATGTTTTAAAATTAATACAAGAATTAAATAAAAAACAAACAGAAACTATTTGTATTGAAGCTAAAACAGCAAATCGAGGTAAACCAGAAAGATATTATGATACAGTATCAAGTTTTGCTAATACTATGGGAGGAATTATATTATTTGGTGTTGAAGAAATAAAACATAAAAATAAAACTACTTTTGAAGTAGTAGGAGTTTACGATGCAAATGATTTACAAAAAAATATAACTAATTTGTGTAGTACAGAATTTGATCCTATTATAAGACCAGAAATAAGTGTGGTAGATATAGATAACAAGAAAATAATAGCAGTAAAAATTGATATGCTTAATCAAAGAAATAAACCATGTTATTACAAGCCTAAAGGACTACATAATGGTTCGTATATAAGAGTTGGTGACAGAGATGATAATATGACTGAATATGAAATATATAAATGTATATCATATAAAGAAGATGTAAAAGATGATTTAAGACCTGTTGTTAGAGCAACTATGAAAGATTTAGATGAAAAACTTTTAAATAGGTTTATAACAAATGCAAAAGCGGACAAACCTAAATTTGCAGAATTTAGTGATGAAGAAATTTTACTTCAATTTGGTGTTTTAACACAAGTTGAAGATAAAATTTTTCCAACAGTTGCAGGAATAATGGTATTTGGAATTTATCCACAGAAATTTTTCCCACAATGGTTTGTTGCTGCAATAGTTATTCCTGGTTTTAAAGTGGCTGATTTAGGAGAAATAGGACAAAGATTTGATGATAACAAAAGGATAGAAGGCAATATAAGTGAAATGTATGAAGAAACAATAGGTTTTTTGAACAGAAATATGAAGGTCAAAGTTATAATAAGTGATAAAACAGGACTTAGAACAGATATAACACAATATCCTAAAGATGCACTTCGTGAGGCAATTTCAAATATGCTAATCCATAGAGATTATAGTCAATTGAAAACAGGAGTTTATAGTATTATTACTGTATATAAAGATAGAATAGAGTTTAGAAATGTAGGTAATTTATATGGTTCTAACACATTGGAATTATTGGAAACAAGAAAAGCTATGGAAGTTAGAAATGAAACTATTGTAAAATTATTAGAAACTTTAGGAGGAATAATTGAAAATAGACATACAGGAATTTCTACTATGCAAGATAAAATGCGAGAAGCAAATTTGCCAAATCCTATATTTACAAATGAAAGAGAAGATTTTGTAGTTACATTTTATAATGGAGAATATCCAGAATTGTATCCAAAAGAACTAATTTTAGATAAAAAGACCCAAGATAAAAAGACCCAAGATAAAAAGACCCAAGATAAAAAGACCCAAGATAAAACACAAACAAATCTTAATAAAATATTAGAAATTTGTAAAGAACCTAAAAGTATAGCAGAAATAATGAAAGAGCTTGGATATAAGAGCAATAAAACATTAAAAAGAAATTATATAAAACCATTAGTAGAAAAAGGAAAATTAGAAATGACAATACCAGATAAACCAACGAGTAGAAAACAAAAATATATATCGAAGTAAGACATAAAATATACAATATAATTAGTTGGAGTAAGTTATGAAAGAAAAAGTGAAGAATGATTCGAATATAAATATAAAACAAATTTTAATTATTATTTTCTTTATTTTAGTTATTATTATAGGTATTTATGCTAATAATTATAATGAGAATAATAATACGAATGAACAACCAGTAATTTCATATACATTAGATACAATACCAGAATATTCATCAGAACCATATATAACAATAAATAATAGCATACCAAATTTTCAAGAAAATGATTTTACAACTAATTCATTTGAAGATTATAGTGATTTAGATGATTATGGAAGATGTGGAGTAGCATTTGCAAATTTAAATAAAGAAGGAACAATGCCAAAAGAAAACGAAAATAGAAAATCGCTTGATAAAGTAATTCCATCTGGATGGCAAGATACAGAATATCCAGAAATAAATTTGAGCAATTTATATAATAAATGTCACTTAATTGCATATAGCTTGTCAGCAGAAAATGCAAATGATAAAAACATTATAACAGGAACAAGATATTTTAATATTAGTGGAATGACACCATTTGAAAATAGAGTAAGAAAATACTTAAATGATAATCCTAACAATCATTGTTTATATAGAGTAACACCAATATATGAAGGAGATAATAAAGTTGCAAGTGGTATAACCATCGAAGCAGAATCTGTTGAAGACAAAGGCAAAAGTATATGCTTTTATGTTTATATTTACAATGTACAGCCTAGTGTAGTCATAGATTATAGGACAGGAGATAGTAAATTAGCAAAATAAAAATGAGAAAATATTTGTAAAAGTATTGTAAATTGAATAAAATTATGTTAATATAAAAATATGATTTTATTCAATTTAATTTTTATTCTTAATATTAAGTCTAAAATTTTCCAAACAATATTTTTTAGAAAGAGGTCTTATTATATATGAACGTAGGTGATTTTAACATTAAAAATCTAGGAAAAGAATTATCTCAAAGCAAAGTTTTATCTAACTTTGTAAATGAATTTATTAACGAGTTAAAAGGATATCTTGAAAAAGGTAATAATAGAAATATTATGAATATAGTTAATCAAAACAAATATAGCAATTATTGGGAATATCAAAACTTTATGGAAGATAATGTGTCAGCTAAAATAGGATTATCAAGATGGGGAAATGATGTTACTTATTATGATGATTTAAGTAAAGCAGTAGATGATAGCATTATGGAGATTGCAGAAAGAGAAGGAACATTATACAGAAAACAATTCACTGCAAATGGCTCTGCTAATGGTGGCTTTTATAATGTGGATAAATTTGAAAATGGAAAAATCACTCACATTAGTATATCAGAAGATAAAGTGCCAAAAGCATTTCAAAATAAAGATATAATTTTTCAATTTGATGAAAATGGAGATATAAAGGTAAGAACAGATTTAAAAGAAAAAGTAGTAAATTTAGCAAGTGAAAAATCATCAGAATTAAAAGCAATGGAAAGCAAAAGAAACAATGAATATAAAAAAGAAGGACACATATATGAAGTTATTGAAGATGATGGTTATATATTTTTAAATGATATTACCGAAGAAAGAGATTTTTCAATAGAAGATATAGATTTTATTGTTGATAGTTACAATGGAGAAGGAAAATATCAAGTAATAAATGGAGAATATAAAAAAATTGATTAAAAAATTTCAATTTAGTATTGTAATTAGCATAATTATAATATTAGGAGAGGGTGCTAAATGATTAGAAAAATAGGGAATTTTCCGTATGATATTTCTAAATTTGAAAAAGAAGCAAAAGAATTATTTGATGATGAAGATATTATTGTAGGAGCAATAGATGGAGCAGATGAAGCAATAATACAAAAATTCTTTGATGATGTTTTAGCTTATGAAATCAATGATAGAAATTTAGATAATAAAAATTAGAATTATAAAATTGAAGTGAAAAAACTATTCTCAAAAAGAGAGTAGTTTTTTCTTGCTTTTTTACAAACAATATGCTAAAATGTAACAGAACGAAAATAATGAAACAGAAAAATAAATGGGAAGTAGTGATGTTATGAAAATTGCAGCATATGCAAGAGTATCAACTGAAAAAGAATCACAAGTGGAATCATTTGAAAAGCAAATAGAGTTCTTTAATGAGTTTACTAAAAAGAACGGTTACGAATTGTACAAGCTATATGCAGATGAAGGAATATCAGGAAAACAAATAAAACACAGAAAGCAATTCCAACAAATGATGCAAGATGCAAAAGCAAAGAAATTTGATAAAGTAGTAGTAAAAGATGTTAGTCGTTTTGCAAGAAATACAGTAGATTTACTACAAAGTATTAGAGAACTAAAATCTTATGGAATTGAAGTAGATTTCTTAAACAATGGAGAAATAATGGAAGGTGGATCTGAATTTATATTAACGATTTTAGGAGCAATGGCACAACAGGAAAGTGCTAATATGTCTAAAAGGGTTAAGTTTGGAAAAGACATTACTGCAAAAAAAGGAAGAGTTCCTAATATTGTATTTGGTTATAACAAAATTCCAGACGAAAGATACACTTTAAAAATAAATGAAGAAGAAGCAAAAATTGTAAAAGAAATATTTGAAAGTTATGTGTATAAAGGAATTGGAACAACAAAAATTGCATGGGATTTAAACGATAGAGGAATAAGAACAAAGAAAACAAAGTCAAAATGGGTTCAAACATCGATTGTAAGAATGCTAAAAAATCCAATCTATACAGGGCGAGTAACCAATAAAAAATCAGAAGTAACAGACTTTATAACAGGAACAAGGAAAGACTTACCAGAGGAAGAATGGATTACAGTAGAGCGACCAGAAATGAGAATTATATCAGATGAATTATTTAATAGGGCACAAGATATATTAGCACAAAGGTCAAACGAATTTAAACTAAATAACAAAAGAGAAAAAACAGAATATGTATTTAGTACACTTATCTACTGCAAACATTGTGGTTATTCATTTAGAAGGATAAGAAGAAAATATACAAATGATGGACCAGAATATATAAGATGGGTATGTAGCGGAAGAAATTCAATGGGGGTAAATCATTGCCCTAACACAACAGTAATTGATGAAGAAGAACTTTTAAATGCGATAAAAGAATATTTAAAAAGTATTATTTCTAATAAAAAGAACTTTATGAAAGCAGTTGAAAAGGAGTTTGAGAAAATTACTAAATTAAGAGAAAGCAATGAAAGGAGCGAAGAAAGTTTACTTAAAGAAATTGAAAAAGTTACTACAAAAAAACAAAAATATATGGAAATGTTTCAAAACGAAGTAATCAACATACAAGAATTAAAGAATTATACAAAACCATTAAATGAAGATATAGCAAGACTAGAACGAGAGCTAAAACTAATTACATCAGAAATAAAAGAAAAAGATGTATTAGAAAAAGAATTGTCCAAAACAATCAGCACAGTAGATGATATATTAAATAACAAAACAATTACAAATGCAATGTTAAAAACAATAATAGATGTCATTGAAGTAGATAGTGATTCAAATGTAGAAGTAAGGCTAAAGCTATTAAATGAAATAGGAAGTACGCCAACAGTTATAACGAACTTTAATGATATAAATGAAGCCGTTACGAAAAGTAACATCAGTACACAAAGATTTAAGTGAACGAATTTTAAAGATAAACCCTGCATTAGCATTGGAGGTAAGAGAGATATTAGATGAGAATAAAGCAGAAAGACACATAAGAGGAGGAATGGCAACAAAAATGAAATATAGCCATATGAGAGAAGACAAAGTAGGTTAAAAAATAAGTCAAAAAGGACGGTGTAAAACGAGTCAAAGGGGACGGGGTAAATTGACACTCCTAAAGGTGTCAATTTACCCCGTCCCCTTTGATTCGTTTTTTGACTCACTAATTATTAAAATTGTTTCTTTGAGCTTTTCTAGCTTTTCTGCAATCAGCACATCTTTGAGGTTCATTTGTGAACCCTTTTTCACTATAAAATTGTTGTTCACCAGCAGTAAAAACAAATTCAGTACCACAATCTTTGCATATTAAAGTTTTATCTTCCATAATATAGATTACCTCCTTCATTAATTTCTAGATTTAACATCTTTTGACACATTGACTCCATAAACTTTTAGAATAGAAGGAAATGATCTACTTAATAATTAAAAATATTTAAACCTAAAAAGGTCTTATTAATTATACAACAAAAGTTAAATAAAAACAAGTAAAAACCATAATATAATTAATGTAACAATTCTACAATATTCGACATATCATATAATAGCAAATATATGAGGTGAGAACATGAAAAAATTGAAAAAAGGTGATATAGTAGGAAGAATCTCATATAACAAAGATGTTATTTTTGAGATTACTAATATAATAAAGACAAGCAATAATAAAGACATATATATATTAAAAGGATTAACACATAGAATTGAGGCGGATAGCCCAGCAGAAGACTTAGAAATAATAGATAAACGAATAGTTAATAAAAAAGTTAAACATATAGAAAATCAAATTCTAGAAAGAGTTCAAAAATATATGCAAGATGAAGGATATAATATTAAAGTAAGAAAAAAATTTTTTGATTTTGTAGAAAACGATAAAAGAGGATTTAAAAAAGTATATACAGGTAGAATTCTACATTTGGATGGAGACAAAAGATATGCAACTAAATCTATGAAATACTATAAAAGTTTAGGTTTAGATGCAATTGTTAAAAACATACCAGAAAATAAACAGGCTAAAGTAATTAGAATGCTACTAGACAGATATAATCCAGACATAATTGTACTAACTGGTCACGATGGAATGATAAAAAAAGGTACAGGATTTAACGATATATACAATTATAGAAATTCAAGGCATTTTATAAACACTGTATATGAAGCAAGAAAATGGTGTGAAGGAAAATCAAAAGATGTAGCCATCTTTGCAGGTGCATGTCAAAGCTATTATGAAGCAATAATGTCAGCAGGAGCAAATTTTGCATCATCTCCAAAAAGAATAATGATAGACTTTATAGATCCACTTATTGTAGCAGAAAGAATAGCATTAACAGATAATACAAGGTATTTGACAATAAGAGATATAGAAGAAGAATTAAGAGATGGAAGGGACGGAGTTGATGGAATAGGCAGTATGGGGAAGAAGGTAATAGTGAATAATGAATAGTGAATAGTGAATAATTATTCATTATTCATTATTAATTATTCATTATTCATTAATAATATATTGTAGTGGTCGTAGCCTTATCAAGTGCCCCGATCTTCAAAGAAATAGCTAAAATATACTGTAAATAATGCAATAAACAATACTTGTAATAATAAAGAAATAATAATGTAACACAATTGTAACAAAACTACAAAACCATTGAAAATAGGGAGTTACAAGAAATGACATTAAACAAGTTCTTTTGACAAAAAAGCATACTTATGATAGAATAAGCCTATCTTAAGGGAGTAGGTGATAGGTATGATTTGTAGAAGTGATATTGCAAATTTAAAAACTGATATAGGAGATATGATTGGAAAAAAAGTTATTGTAAAAGGTTCTTTAGGAAGAAGTAAAACTTTTGAAAAAGAAGCTACAATAGAAAAAGCATATCCAAATATATTTGTAGTAAAATATGATGAAAACGAAAGAAATGTTACCTATAGTTACACAGATGTATTAACAAGAACAGTTCAAGTTGATGTATTTGATGGTGAAAGTTATAATCCTTTAGTTCCACCAGCAGTAACAACAAAGGTATAAAATAAAGAGTATATAAAAATTTCTAGAAATAGGAATTTTTTTTATGCACGTACAATATACTTATTACTAATAGAATGTAAAGGAGGTATATTGTTATGTCAGTAGAGGCTACAAAGGAGACTCTATGTATCAACCAAATAATTGGACAAAAAATAGATACAGCTATTATAGAAGAGGATTTTGTTGTTCCAGATATAAAACCAGATATTTTAAATACAATAAATACAGATGCTAATATTTGTATTTATAAAAAAGAAGTTATGGACGGAAAAATAAAAATTGAAGGTTCAATAAATACTTATATAATGTACTTAGCAGATGATGAGCAAGCAGAAGTAAGAAGCTTAAATACTACATTAGACTTTTCACAAATAATAGATTTTGAAACCTTGCGAGTAGGTATGACAGTTGAAAGTAATTTAGAAATAAAACAAATTGAATGTAGAGTATTAAACGGAAGAAAAATAAATGTAAGAGCAATACTTGATATTGATTTAAAAGCATATTCAAATGAAAACTTAGAATTTATGGAAGGAATAAATGATATAAACGACATACAATTACTAAAGAAACACTTTGATGTTAATTCACTTTTAGGAACAGGAAATACAAAAGTTTACGCAAAAGATACAATAGTAATAGACAATATAGATGAGCTTATGGAAATAATGAAAGTAAATATAGAAATAAAAAATGAAGAAACAAAAGTAAGCTATAATAAAATATTAGTAAAAGCAGATGCAGAAGTAAAAATAATGTATTTAACAACAGATAATAGAATTTGTTCAAAAACAACACTAATACCTATTATGGGATTTATAGACATGCAAGATGTAACAGATGAAAATATTTGTGATATCAAATTTGAAATTAAAAATATATTGTTAAAACCAAATAGTATAGAAGAACATTCAATATATGCAGAAATAGAAATAGAAATGACAGCATGTGTATATCAAAATAAAAGTTTAGACGTAATACAAGACTTATATAGCCCAACAATAAATTTAGCATATAAGCAAAAAATAGTAAAGGCAATAGCTAAAAGGGAAATAGTAAAAGATTTCTGTAACATACGCGATAAACAAGTAATTCCAGAAATAGGAAGTAATAAAATTTATGATGTAGATATAAAACCAGTTATACTTAATCAAAATATATTATCAGATAGAATTATATATGGAGGAGAAGTAGAAGTAAAACTATTATTTGCATCAAGCAATAGCTCAAAAGTAGAGACAAAAACAGTAATTATACCATTTGACTTTAACATGAATTGCCCAGGAATAAATAGTGAAGCAGGAATAAATACGAGAATACAAGTATCATCAAAAGACATTGTAATAATGCCAGATGAAAGTATAGACATTAAAATAGATTTAGAGTTTATAGTAGATACCTTTAGAAATGAAGATATAAGTGTAATAGAAGAAGTAAATATAGAAGAAAATAGAAGTGCAGAAAGATATAGTATAATAATATACTTTGTAAAACCAGGAGACACTTTGTGGAAAATAGCAAAAAGATTTAGAAGTACAGTAAATGCAATTGCTACATTAAATAATGTAGAAGACGAAAAAAATCTGCAAATAGGCCAGCAATTATTCATACCAATGTCGATTTAGAAGTTGGAAGTTGGAGGTTGGAAGTTAGAAGTAGGGTCGTTACTAAAGGGCGACCCATTTATTAACGAAATCACCCATAAATCCTTGACATTATGTTAATAATTTGATATACTACTAATATAGTAACTGTTAACAATTCTGGGAAATAATATTTCCATACAAACTAAAAAGGAGAATAACAACATGGGAAAAGCTATAGTTATAGGTATAATAATTATTACAGCAATAGTAGCTTGTTTTGCAGTTATAGAACTGCATACAAATGAACATGGTAAAGCAAAAGAAGCGGAAATTACCTTAGGAGCTTGTTTTATTATACTTGCTATGGATTTGATATTTGGAGGAATATGGTACTTTTAATAAGTACCATATTTTTTAGATTATAGGGAAGTATGCTATTTAAAGTTATAGAGTAGCCACTTGGTTGTTTTGTATATCTTTTTAAAGTGCTTCAAGCCTGCGAAAAAGCATATACAAAACGTTGCGCGTCTGTGGTGGACAATTTAATACGTAGGGTGTCAAAGCCACTTTAACTCATTTATTACAATTTTATATAAAAAATGAACTAAAACAAAAATATACTAATATAATATAAAGAAAGGGAAAATGCTATGGATAAAATATATTCAAGAAGAAGGCTACTCATACCAAAATTTAATATTAGTATATTTAATAAAAATAGTAATAAAGATAATAAAACAAAACTAAAAATTATAAAAATAACTACAATTATATTAATTGCAACATTCACATTTATGCGAATTATAGAGGCAATTGAACCAATTATGGATAAGCAATGTGAAAATATAGCAAAATCTATAGCAACCAAAATATCTAATGAACAAGCTACAATAGTAATGTCAAGGTATAGTTATGATGATTTGTGTAATGTAAATAAAGATGTAAACGGAAATATATCAATGATAAGTTCTAACGTAATTACAGTCAATGAAATAATTTCAGATGTAGCAATTAAAATACAAGAAGAATTAGATAAAAAAGAGAATAGTAGTTTTAAAATGAGATTAGGAAGTTTAACAGGAACAAGAATTTTATCAGGAAGAGGGCCTAATATAGATATCAGACTACAAACAATAGGAAATTTAGATACAGATTTAAGATCAGAATTTGAAGAAGCAGGAATAAACCAAACATTACATAGAATGTATTTACAAGTAGAATGCAATGTAATAATACTAACACCATTTAAAACAATTGAAAAAAAGATAGTAAATCAAGTATTACTAGCAGAAGCAATAATAATAGGAACAACACCAAATACTTATTATAATTTAGAAGGAATGGAAAAATCAAATTTAATTGATGTAATAGAATAAAGAAAAAGGAAAGAATTGGGACGCTCCAAAACTTTCCTTTTAATTGAAGTTTTAAAAATAATTAAAAAGATAAAAGAAAAGTTTTGGAGCGTCCCAATTCTTTCCTTTTTCTTTTTATTTATAAAGCAACTTTATTCTATTACCATTTTTAGAAATAAAACCTTCATCTACAAGGTTTTTGAGCTCTCTCATCATAGCACTTCTGTCTACACTTAAATAGTCAGCTAAATTAGTAAAAGATATAGGAATAGTTACAGTTTTACTAAAATCTTTACTAGACAAAATTGAAAAATAACTTAAAAGCTTTTCTCTTATACTTCTCTTAGATAAAACTTCAATTCTTGTGTTTTGATGAATGGCGTTATTTAAGGTTAGTTCTAATATACTAGAGGATAAAACATTATGAAATTTACATGTTTGTTTACATTTCTTAAGAATATCATTATGAACTAAAAATAGCACATAACAATTAGTAGTTGCTATAACACTTAGCTCATTATTTGTATGAACAGGATAAAAAGCTTCACCAAAAATATCATTTGAGCTAAAGTTATCAACAATATCTTTATTACCATTTAAATCATATCTAATTAAATCAGCTTTTCCACTTACTAAAATACAAATCTGACCTCTTTTTTGAATATATGTAGTAATAGTTTCATTCTTTTTAAAAAATTTTTTCTGAATTTTAGAACACCCTTGTTCTAAACTATCTATCAAATTAGAAATTTCCTCCACAAAATTCCCTCCTCTATCATATACTATATAATAATATTGTAGGGGCTCAATCGGTAAGGAATACTACATAGGAATACCGAATTGCGCCCTTTTTTATAGAATAAGAAAATCGACTTTTGTAATATATCCTACACTGTAGGGGGTCGTCGCCTTATCAAGCCATCCGAATATCGAATCTACATTTATTCTTTATCATACAGTAAATATACAACTATTTATAAAGTTTGTCAAAAAATACTGGCTGTTTTTATGTAAAGATTATACCCTAAAACTACTGAAAAATCAACATTTTTTGACAAAAACTTTTTGTAACATAAATGTAATATTTGCTACAAATACTGAAAACAAAAGCATACAGAATTTTAAAAATAAAAAAAACAAAAAAGTTGCAATTGCAACAGAAAATACAAAATGTTGATATATAATTAAGGCATAAAAAAACAAAAAGCAAGAATAAAATTTTCTAAGTGGCAAAGCCACATAAGAAAATCTAATTCTTCAATAACCATCTTCTAAGGAAACTCACCGTTATCACGGATGATTTTCCTAAGAATATGAAAAAAATAGGGGGAGCAAAAAATGAAGGTAATCAAAAGAGACGGAAGAGCTGTTGACTATAATAGAGAAAAAATAGAAATAGCAATTCAAAAAGCAAATGAAGAAGTAACAAGAAAAGAAAGGATAACAAAAGAAGAAATAAGAGGAATAACAAAGTATATTGAAGAACTAGACAAAAAAAGAATTCTAGTAGAAGATATACAAGATATTATAGAACAACAACTTATGGATCTTAAGAAATTCGAACTTGCTAAAAAATATATGATTTATCGTTACACAAGAGCATTAGTTAGAAAAGCAAATACAACAGATGAATCTATATTAGGCTTAATAAAAAATCAAAACAAAGAATTATTAGAAGAAAATTCAAATAAAAATGCAGTACTAGCATCAACACAAAGAGACTATATAGCAGGTGAAGTTTCAAAAGACTTAACAAAAAGAATTTTATTACCTGAAAAAATAACAAAAGCACATGAAGAAGGAATACTTCATTTTCATGATATGGATTATTTCTTACAACCAATATTCAATTGTTGCTTAATAAATATAGGAGATATGTTAGATAATGGAACAGTAATGAACGGAAAATTACTAGAATCTCCAAAAAGTTTCCAAACAGCATGTACAGTTATGACACAAATAATTGCAGCAGTAGCATCAAACCAATATGGTGGACAATCAGTAGATGTTAGCCACTTAGGAAAATATGTAAGAAAAAGCTATGAAAAATTCATAAAACAATTAACAGAAGAATTTGGAGAAGAACTATCTACTGAAATGATTGAAAGAATAGCAAAACAAAGATTAAAAAAAGAGATTGAAGCAGGTGTTCAAACAATTCAATATCAAATAAATACATTAATGACAACAAATGGACAATCTCCATTCGTAACATTATTTTTAAACTTAAAACAAGATGACCCATACATTGAAGAAAATGCAATGGTTATAGAAGAAATTATAAGACAAAGATATGAAGGTATAAAAAATGAAAAAGGTGTATATGTAACACCAGCATTCCCTAAATTAATATATGTTTTAGACGAACACAACTGCCTAAAAGGTGGAAAATATGATTACCTAACAAAGCTTGCAGTAAAATGTTCAGCAAAACGTTTATATCCAGATTACATATCTGCTAAAAAAATGCGTGAAAACTATGAAGGAAACGTATTTAGCCCAATGGGATGTAGAAGTTTCTTAGCACCATGGAAAAATGAAAAAGGTGAATATGTATTTGAAGGAAGATTCAACCAAGGTGTAGTAAGTATAAACTTACCACAAATAGGAATTATAGCAGATGGAGACGAAGAAAAATTCTGGAAATTATTAGACGAAAGATTAGAAATATGTAAAGAAGCCTTAATGTGTAGACATTATGCATTACTAGGAACTTTATCAGACACATCTCCAGTACACTGGAGATATGGAGCAATAACACGTATGCCAGCAGGAGAAAAGGTAGACGACCTATTAAACAGCTGTTATTCAACAATTTCTTTAGGATATATAGGAATATATGAAATTACAAAATTAATAAAAGGTGTATCACACACAACTAAAGAAGGACACGACTTTGCAATTGAAGTAATGAAACACCTAAGAGAAACAACAGACAGATGGAAGAAAGAAACAGGTTTAGGATTTGCATTATATGGAACACCAGCAGAAAGCCTATGCTACAGATTTGCAAAAATAGATAAAGAAAAATTTGGAGAAATAAAAGACATAACAGACAAAGGATATTACACAAACTCATATCACGTAGATGTTAGAGAAGAAATAGATGCATTCGAAAAATTATCATTTGAAAGTGAATTCCAAAAAATATCATCAGGAGGAGCAATTTCATATGTAGAAATACCAAATATGAGACACAACCTAAAAGCATTAGAAGACCTAGTAAAATTCATATATGAAAATATACAATATGCAGAATTTAACACGAAATCAGACTACTGTCATGTATGTGGTTTTGATGGAGAAATAATAATAAATGACAACATGGAATGGGAATGCCCAAACTGTGGAAATAAAGATAAAAACAAAATGAATGTAACAAGAAGAACTTGCGGATACTTAGGAGAAAACTTCTGGAACGAAGGAAAAACAAAAGAAATAAAATCAAGAGTATTACATTTATAATAAGAAGTTGGAAGTTAGAAGTTGGAAGTTAGAATTAGGGTAAATACTTCGAAGAAATTACCCTATAATCTAACCTCCAACTTCCAACCTCTAACCGACGAAGGAGGCCAAAAAATGAACTATGCAAAAATAAGAAAATGTGACGTAGCAAACGGACCAGGAGTAAGAGTATCACTATTTGTAAGTGGATGTAATCATCACTGCAAAAACTGCTTCAACCCAGAAGCATGGAACTTCAATTATGGAGAAGAATTTACTAAAAAAGAAGAAGACCAAATAATAGAAGACCTAAAACCAGATTATATAACAGGTTTAAGTTTACTAGGAGGAGAACCCTTCGAACAAAAAAATCAAGAAGGTTTAGCACCACTTGTAAGTAAAGTAAAACAAGAATATCCAGACAAAAAAATATGGTGCTACACAGGTTTTACATTTGATGAACAAATACTAGGAAAAATGGTAAATGAAGAACATAGAGAAACAACAAAACAAATGCTAGAAAACATAGATTATATAGTAGATGGAAAATTCGTAAACGAGTTAAAAGACCCTAAACTTCAATTCAGAGGTTCATCAAACCAAAGAATAATAGACGTAAAGAAAAGCTTAGCGGAAAACGAAATAGTATTATGGGACGGATTAAATAAAGATGTAGGATAGAAAAGGAAAGATTTGGGACGTGTCTAAAAGTTTACAAAGTTAAATAACTAAGAATATTCGAAGTTACTTGACTATTTGTAAATTTTTAGACACGTCCCAAATCTTTCTTTTTTCAAAAAACAATTGACATAACCAAATAAAAGTAATATAATGTGCACAGAAACTGTTAACAATTCTCGAAATCAAAGTTGATAAGGAGGAAAAACTATGGTAGGAAAACTTAGGATTCATGAGGCAACAGTAGAAAATGTATATCATTCAGAATTTGATAAGAAATTTTACGTAATAAGAATTACGTATGGAAGAAGAGATCGGCAATATTCTATTAATCTTTGTGAAGGAAGCAAAGGAATGAAAGCAGTTAAGAAATTTTTAGATGTAGAAAATTTAGAAGATCTTGAAGGTCGAACTGTTTCATATATTGCTGCCAATGATATAGACGAGCCCAGTAAAGCTGGAGTTTGGATGTTAGCCAACAAAGATGGAACACTGTTTTTAGATCTTAAAACATATGATATAAGAAATAAGCAACAGGTAAAAAAGGAAATAACTAAATTCGTATTTAGTGAATTCTAAAAAACAAATTCTATAACCTTGTATTTAAAATTGAAAGGAAGGTATAATTTATGGAATTTAGAAAAGGACTGAAAGAGGAATTGGAAAAAGAAGGAATACACATACAAACAGAAAAGAAAATATTGGACATTTCATCTACTGACATCGTTCGGCTGAATAAACAAATAGGACAGATGGTTGAAGAAGATAGGCAAATGCTAAATCAAAGCCCTGGAATGGCAGATAGATATCCAATAACGAAGTAAATAACCGAAAGCAAGCAATGAAAGATATAAAAAAATGTGCTTAGCGAATTAAAAAATAGCTCTCAAAAAGTATCTACTTTTTGAGAGCTGTTTTTTTAAATTAAATGTGCTAGTAAATTAAAATAGCTATGAATGGAAATTGTTACTAGTATATCTTTTGTTTTATAATATCGAAATCCCAAATATAATGATACAATCATGTAAAACCATATATAATAAAAAGGATTAGGATCATGAATAACATGTATACCTGCAAAGACTACACTAGAAACAATAATAAACAATATTTTATTGTTTATAAACTTAGATGGTAATAACCGAAATATAAGTTCTTCTTTTATAGGTGCAATAATAATTGAACTTATAAAACTAAAGATAGGAAATTGTTGATCACGTGCATTTAAAGCAGTTTGATTTGCTGGCTCTCCAAGCATAAAAAAATAAAGAATAAGTAAATGAAGAACGTAAATAGGAAGAGCCATACAAAGTTCAACTTCAATTTTATAAAGCTTTACTACTATACTAAACATATTAACATTTTCTTTATTATGGATTTTATTGCTTAGATCAACTATACATATTGCAATACCTAATATTGAAACAGTTATAAAAGTAAGATGAAATGGAATCTGCAATATGAATGGCAAATTTAAGCCTACAATAAAAATAAGTATAAATAAAATATAGAATAAAAATGCTAAAATTCTCCGTGTTTTATCTTTTTTTATGAAATTGTAAAACTGCCGTGCTATAATGCTCATTTAGTTATCCTCCTTAATAATCAAATTTTAGCTTTTTAACAATTATGTTTTAAGCTTGTCTATATTACTATTAAAATCAATATACATTATAGCATAATTTTATGTAAAACACAATATATTTAAAAACAAAAAAATTATATTAATACATACGTATGAGTATAGTTTAGTAAAAAGCAGAATTTTATAAATAGAAAACTCGAAAGCGAATGCTTTCGAGTTTTTTGAAATTTTATCTCTTAGAGAATTGTGGTGCTTTTCTAGCTTTTTTAAGACCGTATTTT
>CAPNDH010000026.1 GCA_948664205.1 uncultured Clostridia bacterium
ACAAAAATATAAAAAAATTCTCAAAAAAAGTGTCCAAAAACTTGACATAGATCCACACAAATACATAGAGGCATTGTTGAAAACGATAAAAGTATAGTACAAGAGTTAATAGAAAGCGAAATTGGACAAGAATACTCAAATGATGAATTTGGTATAGAAGAAATAGCAAGAAAATATTATGTGCCATCTAATGAACCTTTAAATGATAATACAGCATTAATAGAACAAATAAAGAGAGATTTTATAAAACCAACATTAAAAGAAAAACTAAAAAAGATTATAGGTATAGAACAAGAAGAATTTCCAATGCTACCATCAGTAACAGAAGCATTAAAACAAATACAACAATCAAATATAAGAAATGATATAAAATACGAAACACCTATAGTACATGATAGAAATGCAGAACAACAAGATACTTTAAGAGACGAAGAAGAAAGTATGAGGAATCAAAATGAAGATATTAGATAAAATTACAATAAACGAAAAAGAGTATATATGCATACAAAAACTATCAATAAAAGGTAGTATTATATATGTATGTCAAGAACAAAAGACAAAAGAAGTTATATATTTAAAAGAAAATAATGGACAACTAGAACAAACAGAAGATAAAAAAATAAAAAAAGAAGTAGAAAAACTAATATACGCAAAAAGCCCAGATTATATAATTAAATAAAAAGGAAAGAGAGAACTTATATGAATAGTATTAAAATAGGAATTATTGGAACAGGTGTTGGAATAAGAACACATCTTAATGGTTTTAGACTTTTCGATAAATATACACAAATTTATGCTATTGCAGGAAGTAGCTTAGAAAGAAGTAAAGAATTTGCCGAAAAATATAATATACCAGTTGCTTGCTCTGACTATAAAGAACTTTGCGATATAGAAGAACTTGACTTAGTTTGTATTACTGCACCAAATAAATTTCATAAAGAAATGATAGAATATGCAATTGAAAAGGATAAAAATATAATATGCGAAAAACCAATGGTAGACACTATGGAAGATGCAGAATATATAGTAAATCTTACAAAAAACTATAAAAAAATATTTATAATAGACCATCAATTAAGATTTAACCCATATATGGTAGAAATAAAGAAAATAATAGATGAAGGAATACTAGGGAAAATATATAGTATAAGAATAAACCAAGAAGGAACTGGATTTGCAAATGAAAATGCAAACTGGAGTTGGAGTTTTGATAGTAATCAAGGTGGTGGAGTAAGGTTAGCAATGGCTTCTCACCTTACTGACCTAGTACAATTCTTTTTCGGCTCAAGACCGGTTGTTAGTGTAACAGCTAGTTTAAATCCTGTTACTAAAAGCCGTATAGATAATGAAGGAAAAGATAGAGAAATATTTGCAAGTACAATTTGTAATGCCTTCATAATGTTAAAAGATGAATTAACAGTTCAATATAATATTAATGCAGGAACATATAATAAATCAAAATTTGATATATCAATTTTTGGAGATAAGGGAGAGTTAACATTTAATCTTCAAAATAAATTAAATTTATACTTACGTTCTTCAATTGGAAAATGTCAAAAGATTATACCTAACGGAGTTTATGAAGATGAAATAGAAAATAAAGTATCAATTTTTTCAGGCTCATTTAGATATTTAGTTCCAAAAATAATTAATGCTATTTCAAAAAATGATATAAAACAACTTGAAAGTGCAACAAAACCAATTGAACAATTATATACTATAAACATATTAGAAGCTATAAAAAAATCTGCAAACATTGGTAAAAGTGTTTCTATAAATGTAGAAGAAAATAGCTATAGTTAAATATAAATAAAATCATACGGAGTTAAATATGGAAAATAAATATTATAATGAAGCAATAATAGGAAATAAAAACATAGTAGCAAGCTTTAGTAAAAAAGGGGAAATGCTAAGGCTTTTTTACCCTACGAGAGATTATAAACAATTTATAGAAACTATGCACACAGGGGTAAAAGTAAATGATTCTGCCATAATATATTTGCATGAAGATATAAACAATGAGTATGAACAATATTATACAGAAGACACAAACATAATAAACACAAAAATAAAAAATACATACTTTAATTTAGTGGTATTACAAACAGATTTTGTACCAATTTCAAAGGACATAATAATAAAGAAGCTAATCTTCAAAAACGAGAATAATATAGACCTAAATGTTAACTTTTTAATATATTCAAAACTATTATCAAACCACAATAATATGGTAAGTTCAAAAATAGAAAACAATATACTAATGCAATATACTCACGACTACACATTTAGCATTTTCTCAAAAACACCAATATTAGGCTACCGATTAAACAATAGTAGTGAAGATATAAAAGGAGCAGTACTACACGACAAAGACTACATAGGAATGGCAAATGATTCAGCAGTAAGTTTTGATATAGGAGTTCTAAAGCCAGGAGAAAGCAAAGAAATAGAAATATTTATCCATATAAACGACAATAAAGAAAAATACAAGTTTGATGAAATAATAGAAGAAATAGAAAAAATAAGAAAAATAGATACAAAAAAAGAACTAGAAAGCACAAAAAAATATTGGGAAGAATTTGTAAAAAGCCATGATGGGCTAGAAATATTTACAAAACCAGAAAAATGGCAAAAACTAATTACAGGAGAAGAACAAACAAATGAAGCTACATACAAAAAATACCTAGAAATGCGAAAAATATATACACGAAGCATACTACTATTTCCATTACTATCAAATGAAGAAACAGGAGGAATATCAGCAGCAATAGAAATAGACGAAAACCGCACAAAAAGTGGAAGATACTCATACTGCTGGCCACGAGATGCAGTGTTTGTAACAAAAGCATTAGACATACTAAAAATGCATAACCAAACTACAAAATTCTACACAGACTTCAGTAAACAAACCCAAAGCAAAAACGGAATGTGGGAACAACGCTTCTACACAGACAAAAGACTAGCACCATGCTGGGGCTACCAAATAGATGAAACAGCAAGTATAGTATATGGAGTATACGAACACTATAAAGCAACAAAAGACAAAAACTTTCTGAAAGAAACCTACGAAATGTGCCAAAAAGCAATTGACGCATTGGGGACGTTTTTAAATGCGTCATCTGTTCCTTTTGCGTCACAAAAAAATAAGCTTTTAAATGATGAATTTAATGATTCTAATGCATCTGTATCTTTTGAAAATTTAAGTGATGAAGAAAGATTTATAACATATGAAAGCTATGATTTATGGGAAATGAACGAAGGAATACACCTATACTCACTAAGTGCAATATATTCAGCATTTAAGGCAATGGCTCAAATAAAAAGAGAACTTAATATAGATGAAGGAATAGAAGAATTAGAAAATAATGCAGAAAGTATAAAAAACTATTGCCTAAATAACTTCTATGATAGAGAAACAAAAACACTGAAAAGAAATAACAAAGATAATATAACAGATATAAGTACGCTAGGTGTAGTAGTACCATTTGAAATGTTAGATAAAAACGATGAAATAGTAAAGCATATAATAGAAAAGATAGACTTAAACCTAAGAACTTATACAGGAGGATATATAAGATTTGAAAATGACAACTACTTAGGAGGAAACAACCCATGGCCAATAGCAACACTATGGATGGCATTATACAATTTACAAACTAAAAAAATAGAAGAAGCAAGAAAACAAGTAGAATTTGTAATCAAAACAGCAACAAATAACGGCTTCTTAGCAGAACAAGTAAATAATGAAAATATGCAAGCAAAATGGGTAATAGGCTTAGGATGGTCACATGCAATGTATATAATTGTATTGTCCCAATTAGGGACAGTCCCTAATTGGGACAAATGGGACAGTTTGGGACAGAGTATTTAGAAATAAATATCCTGTTTTTTATATTGTTATAGAAAATATGAGGAACATAATGTGAAAAAAGTGTAAATTTTTACAAATATATATAGCATTATTAGCAAAAATATGGTATAGTTCTAATATGTTCTTATAGGGGTAAAGAGCAAATCCAATATAAATGAAAGGCTAGGTGAGCTTGAATGCCCCGAGATATAAGAAAATTTGGGATAAAAAGAGTAAACCACGTAATCATACGTGGAGTTAATAAACAAGACATATTTTTAGATAAACAGGATAAATCTAAATTTGTAAAAGAAATGTTAAATACAAAAGAAAAATATCATTATGAATTATATGCATTTGTGATAATGCCAAATCATGTACATATGGTAACTTATGATAAAGAAGTTAATTTACCAGCTATAATGAATAGTTTACAAACAAGATATGTTAATTATTTCAATAAAAAATATGAGAGAGTAGGACATTTGTTTCAAGATAGATATTTTAATAAAATGATAGAAGATGAAGATTATTTAAAAAATACTATTAGATATATCCATAAAAATCCAGAGAAAGCATTTATAACCGAAAAAGAAAATTACGAGTGGAGTAGTTATAATAAATATATAAATAATGATAATTCAATAGTAGATATAGAAAAATTTCTAAAAATATTAGATGAGAACCAAGAAATAGCAATAAATAAGTTTAGAGAGTATCATAAGCAAAATGAAGAAAATAAACTTTCAGATGCAATAGAATATGAATTACAAACAAAATTAACAGATGAACAACTAATAGAAGCATTAAAGGAGAAATTTAAAATAGATAATATTCAAAATATACAACAATATAGTAATAAAAAAATAATAGAATTAGTACAAGATATAGTAAACATACCATATATATCATTAAATCAATTATCAAGAGTAACAGGAATTAACAGAAAAATATTAAGAAAAGCAAAATAAGTAAAATAAAAGGGTGGTACAAATTGTTCTTTTTTCCCAATTAGGGACAGTCCCCAATTGGGAAAATGGGACAATTGGGGACTGTCCCTAATTGGGAAGGAAATAAAAATGGCTAAAACAAAAACAGTTTTTGTATGTAATAGCTGTGGATACGAGTCAGCTAAATGGCTTGGTAAATGCCCAGCATGTAATGAATGGAATAGTTTTTATGAGGAAAAATTAGCTAAAGCATCAGATGGAAGTTTTTTAAGTGATAAAAAAACTAAATCAGCTAAACCTTCTATGTTAAATAGTGTTGAAGGTAAGGAGGCTGTTAGAACTTCTACTGGTGTTAGTGAATTAGATAGAGTTTTAGGTGGTGGAATTGTTAAAGGTTCACTAGTGCTACTTCGGTGGAGAGCCGGGTATTGGTAAATCTACCTTAATTCTTCAAATTTGTGATAAAATGAAGGGCGAAGGAAAAGTTTTATATGTTTCAGGTGAAGAATCTGCGGAGCAAATTAAAATGCGTGCAGATAGGTTAAATATTAAAAATGAAGATATAATGTTTTTAGGTGAAACCGATATTGACGTTATTTCACAGGCTATTGAAGAAATGAAACCAAAATTAGTTATTATAGATTCGATTCAAACAATGTACAGTGACGAAATTTCTTCAGCTGCAGGAACAGTTAGTCAAGTTAGAGAAATTACAGCAAGAATTATGAAAATTTGCAAACAACAAGCTATTACAACAATTATTATAGGTCATGTAACAAAAGAAGGAAACATAGCAGGGCCAAGAGTTTTAGAACATATGGTAGATACTGTTTTATACATAGAAGGAGAAAGATATTTTTCATATAGAGTTCTAAGAGGCGTAAAAAATAGGTTTGGCTCAACAAATGAAATAGGAATGTTTGAAATGAGAAATGAAGGAATGGTAGAAATTTCGAACCCATCATCAATACTTATTTCTGAAAGAGACGATAACCCAGCAGGCTCAGTTATTGTAGCAAGTATAGAAGGAACAAGGCCTCTTATGATAGAGCTTCAAGCCTTAACTTCTCAAACTGTATTTGGAATGCCAAGAAGAGCTGCAAATGGTGTTGATTATAATAGACTTACACTATTAATGGCAGTATTAGAAAAGAAAGCTAAAATACCACTTGGTTCACAAGATATTTACCTAAATGTAGTAAGTGGAATAAAAATTCAGGAGCCAGCAATAGATTTAGGAATAATACTTGCAGTGGCTTCAAGTTTTAAAAATATAAGTATACCAACTGACTTAGTAGCAATAGGGGAAGTGGGATTAACAGGCGAAGTAAGAAGTGTAAACATGATAGAAAAAAGACTAAAAGAAGCGGAAAAATTAGGATTTAAAAAATGTATAATACCAGAAAATAACAAAAAACTATTGAAAGATGAGTTTAAATTAGATATAATAGGTGTGAAGAATATAGATGAAGCATTAAGAATATTAAAATAATAAATATAAGTTCTGATTAAGGATATATAAAATAAAAATACATCCTTAATCAAAAAATATAATAAAATGACGCAAAAGGGACAGATGACGCATTTAAAAACGTCCCCAATGCATCAAGGAGAAAAAATATGATTACTGAGGTTTTAAAACTTATTGCACCAGGTACTCCTATACGCCATGGGTTGGAGAACATTTTGAAAGCTAAAACAGGTGCACTTATTGTTATTGGTGATAGCAAACATGTTTTAGATATTGTTGATGGTGGTTTTAGTTTGAATATTGATTATACTCCATCTAGGCTATACGAACTTGCTAAAATGGATGGTGCTATTATTTTAAGTGCAGATTTAAAAAAGATTTTGTATGCAAATGCTCAACTCATTCCATCTTCAGATATTTCAACAACTGAAACTGGAACAAGGCATAGAACTGCTGAAAGAACTGCTAAACAAACTGGTGAAATAGTTGTTAGTATTTCTCAAAGAAGAAATATTATAACTATATTTAAAGGTTATGATAGGTATGTATTAGAAGATACAAGTAAAGTTATTTCAAAAGCGAACCAAGCACTTCAAACTGCTGAAAAATATAAAAAGGTATTTGATGAAAAACTTAATGTATTAAATGAATATGAATTTAATGATATTGTTACATTAGAAAATGTTATAGTTGCAATTCAAAGAGCTGAAATGGTTATGAAGGTTGCAGATGAAGTTCAAAAAGCTATGGATGAATTAGGAGAAGAAGGTAGACTTTTAGAAATGCAATTAGAAGAACTTATGGGAGGCTTAGAAAAAGAAGAGTTATTAATAATTAAAGATTATATTGCACCAGGTAAGAAAAGAACTTCTGAAAAGGTATTAAAAGAAATAAAAAGCCTATCGCATGATGAACTTAATAATTCACAGGTAATGGCAAGAATTTTAGGTTATGCAGACTTTGATAATTATGATGAAGTTGGAGTTTATACTAGAGGCTATAGGGTACTTAATAAAATACCAAGAATGCCAAATAATATAGTAGATAACTTAGTAAAATCTTTTAAATCTTTCCAACATATACTAGTTGCAGATATACCACAACTAGATGAAGTTGAAGGTATAGGAGAAGTAAGAGCAAGAACAATAAAACAATCGTTAAGAAGAATGCAAGAGCAGTTTGTATTTGACAATTTAATATCATAAATAGAATTAATCGAGAATAATGAATAGAACCGTAGGGGTTAAATCGGTAAGGAATACAACTTTGGGAATACCGAATTTCGCCCAAGACATTGCAGAAAATTTAAAATAAATGTAGGGGCGATTACCAATCGCCCGCACTTCGAAGAACTTGCTAAAATTGTAGGGACTACAGACCACAGTCAACCGTATACAAAAAAGTGTTGTAGGGGCGAGCATAGCTCGTCTGTACTTCGAAGGAATTACTCAAATGAATAGTGAATAATGAATAGTGAAGAGTACAAACTCTTCGAGTTTGAAAGGATGGAAATAACAAATGAAAGAAAACAAAATATTAACAGTAATTATGATAATTGCAATAATAGCAGTTATAGTAGCAATAGCTTTTTTAGGCTATGGAATATATAAAAAGGGAACTTATAAACCACAAAATCCAGTAGCAACAATTGAAATAGAAAACTATGGAACTATAAAGGTAGAATTATATCCAAACCAAGCGCCAAATACAGTTACTAACTTTATAAAATTAGCTAATAATGGATTTTATGATAATTTAACATTCCATAGAACAATACCAGATTTTATGATACAAGGTGGAGACAAACAAGGAAATGGAACAGGAACACCTACTTTGAAAGACTTAGATGAAAACTTATCAAGCAAAAATTATGCTATAGAAGGTGAATTTATTGCAAATAAATATGATAATACTCTAAAATTAGAAAGAGGAGTTATAGCAATGGCTCGTTCTGATTATAGCAGTATAAATAAAGCTAAAGAAGGGTACAATTCAGCAGGTTCACAATTCTTTATTGTACAAAAGGACCAAGATTCTCTAAATGGAATGTATGCAGGTTTTGGAAAAGTAATAGAAGGTATAGAAGTAGTGGACAAAATTGCTAATGTAGAAGTATTTTATAGAGATAGTGACTTAAAAGAAGGCGAAGAAGCACCAAAAGATGAAAATGGAACACAAATAGCTTCAGATACACCTAAAGAAAAACCAGTTATAAAAAGTATAAGAGTAGAAACATATGGAGAAAACTATGGAATGCCAGAAACAGTAGAACCATTTAACTACTACAATTGGTTAATGAAAAATTACAGCACTCAAGCACAATAATTAAATAAAAAGATAACGGAGGAAAAATGCAAATAATAAATGTATAAATTCTCCGTTTTTTGTACTACAAGAAAGAATAATGTTTTTATATGAAAGTGTAGGGGCTAAATCGGTAAGGAATACCAAAAAGCATTTACCGAATTTCACCCAAAAGATAGTGAAGAATTAATAGTGAATAGTTAATAGTGAATAGTACAAACTCTTCGAGTTTGAGAAAGGAACGTGATAAGAAATGGAAAATAATTTGAGTAAAAAAAGAGAAAACTACATTAATTGGGACGAATATTTTATGGCAGTAGCAAAATTATCAGCTATGAGAAGCAAAGACCCATCAACACAAGTAGGAGCATGTATAGTAAGTAATGATAACAGAATACTATCAATAGGCTATAATGGAGCACCAAATGGTTTTGATGACGATAGGTTTCCATGGGCACGTGAGGGAGAAAACTTAAATACAAAATATCCATATGTATGCCATGCAGAATTAAATGCAATATTGAATTATAGAGGAAGCAAAAAAGATTTAGAAAACTCAAAAATATATGTAGACTTATTTCCATGCAATGAATGTGCAAAAATAATAATACAAGCAGGAGTAAAGCAAGTTATATATTTATCAGATAAATACAAAGATTCAGAAAATAATGTAGCTTCAAGAAAATTATTTGATGAATGCGGAGTTAAATATAGTAAAATTGAATTAAAAGAAGAAAAAGAGATAAAAATAGATTTAAAATAAATGAAAAACAAATTAGCTAGTACCTTAATGGTACTAGCTAATTTGTTTTATTCTTCGCCAATATAAGCTTTTAATTCTGAAAGTAATATATCCAGGTTAGCTAATGATTTTGGTGCACGTATAAAGTCAGCATTACTATCAGGAATTATATCCATAACAAATTTTATTCGCTCATATAATACTTTTGAAGGCACATTATACAAAATTAAAGAAGATAAAAGAGAATTTAATAATAACCGTACATAGTTACAACTTCTCCAACAATGATATAGTTCTAAATTTCTAATAGTTTCCTTAATATTTGCCTTTTGCATTCTTTCTAAAGTTTCTCGTTCTTGATCTGTAAAATCTTTACCCATAAGAACCTCCTTTTAATTAAAACTAAATTATTAGTTAAAAGTATAACTTTTGTAAACATAAGTATATTATACTTACATAAAAAAGTCAATAAAAAGAATAAAAGAAAATTAAGCAAAATTATACTAATTATTTCATTGACATAGCAACAATTCTATGTTAGAATCGGTTATGTAAAAAAAGTAATATATTTGTATATTTTGTAATTAAATATACAAAGAAATAGAAAAAAGCTATTTCAAGTAACAATTTCATAACCAGTAACTGTAAACAACGAATTCAAAAAGATGGAGGGATATAGCATGAGCAAACAGGCAAAAAGAAAATTAGTAACACCTATCACGAAGAAAAGAGTATCAGATGAGAAGTTGGAAAAGTTATTAAAAACACGGCAGTATCCATTAAAAGAGTTATATGAAATGGGAGTCACAGAATTCCAGATTATGCAGCTTAAAAAGCTTAATAACAAAGTTATGTATCAGTATGATCCAACATATGATGATTTTGTATACTATATTGTAGAAAAAGGTGAAGATCCATTTATTTTCTTACCTGAACAGGAAGAAAATAAATTGAAAATTGCCAAGATGGGTGATATTCATTTAGGTAGTACAGAAGTAGATGAAAAAGAGTTAATAACTCTGCTTTCCTATCTGTGGGAAGAAGGATATAGGGTTATTTCTATATCAGGTGATTTAGTTGATGGGTCTGGTGTATATAGAGGCCATATTGAAAATTTGTCATGTGCAACTTTAGATATGCAGGCAGACTTGGCAGTTTCTGTATTATCCTTATTTGACTTTGTTTATATCATTAATAAGGGAAATCACGATGCTTCTTCTACTAAGAATGCAGG
Source organism: uncultured Clostridia bacterium (assembly GCA_948664205.1). Taxonomy (GTDB): domain Bacteria; phylum Bacillota; class Clostridia; order TANB77; family CAG-508; genus UMGS1663. The sequence goes on from CAPNDH010000026.1 coordinate 10,552, forward strand.
TGTTGATGTTTTAGCAATGATTGAACAGAAAATGATAAATAGGGGCAAAAAGTTTGTTTACCTTAAAAGTTATTCAGGCTATATTGTATATAAAGATGTTGCTATTCAAATCATCCATATGGATGGTGGAAATAGTGCACAAAGCGACACATATGCAAACCAGAAACTTATGGACAACCTTTTCAAGACTTCACCTAAATCTGGAAAGTCAAATGTTAACTATGTACGGATATTTGATAAAATGATTCCTGTAATAAATGTTATAACAGGTCATTATCATACATTAGGAAAATTCACCTACGGAAATGTTGTAGTTGAATCACCATTAACTGCTCAGCATACAACAGACTTTGTAAACAGAAGAGGTCTGAAATCAAAAACTGGTGCAAGAGTATCAGAATTAACAATTGATAATCAGAAATGTGTAAGTGAAAAAGGCTCAATTGTATTTGGCAGAGATGTAAATGAAATATATGGAATAGAGAATGTGGAAGAAAAGGAAGTAGGAGTTCCTAAAGTGTCCAATCATTCACGAAGTTCTGAAGAAACGGAAAGCATCGATTTAGACAAAATTAATAATGCTACAAAGTTGCTCTTTAGAAAAGGATTCTTCCATGAAAATGAAGTAGGTGGAATGACCAAAAAAGATATTACTTACATGAGAACTAAATGTGGATTGAATGTTTATAAAAATACTGATAAACATATAGTTTTGCGAGAGCAAACCGATAGTACTAATGTTATTTATTCAACTGTTGAACAAAAAGGCGTGGTTAGGTATTTAGAAATATCTAATATGCTAATTGGTTCAAACTTCTTTAGTGAAGAAGCATTTAGATATATGTTAGATGAAGCAAGAAAGAGAAACATTAGGCATATACACTTTGGAGGAAACTTAATTTGGGGTATTCCAAAAAAGAATGATGCTGAAAACACAAAGTACTTCAGTGGAGAACAGCAAGTAAATGAACTGGTAAGAATTTTATCAGATTATCCTGAGTTTCACTATTTTAGTATTAATGGAGTTTGTGAGAACTCATTTATAAGAGCTACTCGTGAAGAAATACGATTTAATCCCATGCTTAAGGCTGAAACTATGATGGCCGAAAAAGGCATTAAGTTTACAGCAATAAACTCAAGCAAATGTGACTTTTTAATATATGGAATTGTTTTTAGAATGGTAAATAACAAAAAAGCATTAAGCGTACCATATACCAGAGATTATGATATTGTAAAGTCTCAAAGAAATTTGATGGCAAAGCAAGGAAATGTAACCAAAATAAATGGTAAGCAATACAATATTGGAGCTATTTTTTATGGTTATGTACCTACCACCATAGAAACACATTCAGGTGGTATATATGCAACATCAACTGCTGGACCTACAATAGATCCAGACAACTTAAGTAGGGTTATTAAGTCAAACCCTGAGTGTGCAATTGTAGATGCTTTAGTAAATCACGGAGAAATTTTAAGATTTGAAAGAGAAATAATCGCTCCTAATTATTAGGAAGAAACAAACCAAAAGAAGAATGCGAATGCATTCTTCTTTTGGTTTAATAGAAAAGTATACTATTTTAAGTTATAGAGTAGCCACAGTGGTTTTGTATATCTTTTTCTGTACTTCAAGCGTGCGAAAAAGTATATACAAAACGTTGGGCGTCTGTGGCGGGTACTTTAACACGTAAGATGGTAAATCCACTTTTATTCTATTATTTCAATTCTACAACAGTAACTCCCATTTCACCTTCACCAAAGGTTCCCAACCTAAAGCTTTTAACATGAGGATGCCTGCGAAGAAAAGCATGTATACCTTCTCGTAGTTTTCCAGTTCCCTTGCCATGTACAATTCTAACACTTTGAAGCTTAGCTAAAGAGCAATCATCTAAATATTTATCAATTACAAAACAAGCCTCATCAACATTTTGACCGATAACATTAATTTCAGTATTAACATTTTTAGATTTCATAGTCAAGTTACTTACCTTTTTACTAGGCATAGCAGTAACTTTTTTATTATTGCTTACAATACTAGAAATATCACTAACATCAATATTCATTTTAGCATTACCAACTTGTACCTGAACTTTGTTAGCCTTACCAGATAAAGAAGTTACAACTGCAATATCAGTAATAGATTTTAATTTAAGTTTTGTTCCAACTTTCAACATATCTTTATCAATTTGTGGATTATCGAGACTCAAATCCTCCTTATATATTGAATTTAGAGAAGAATTTAAATTGCTTCTTATATTGTTTACATTTTTTACAGAATAATTATCTAAACTCCTAACAATATTAGCAATTTCACTATCACTTAATTCTTGCAAATTATATTCATTTAAAGCTCTCCATTTTTGAGAAGCCTCTTCAATTTCCTTAATAGCAACATTTACTTGTTCTTTTGCAGAAACAAGAATATTTTGTGCCTCAAGTTTTGATTTCTCAGCTAATTTTGCATATTTGGTATCTTTTTCTTTAACCTCTTTTTCTAATTCTTTTCTAAGCAACTCTACTTGATTTAAATTTTTATTAATCTCATTTTTTTGTTTTTCAATTTCTAATTTATCATCATAAATATTTTTAAGCAATTCTTCAATACTAATAGTATCTTCTTTTAAAAGTTTTTTAGCATTTTCTAGTATTTCATTAGAAAGGCCTAATTTTTTACTAATAGCAAAAGCATTACTTTTACCAGGTATTCCAATTAAAAGTTTATAAGTAGGCTTCAAATTTTCAACGTCAAATTCAGAACTTGCATTTTCAAAGCCATCAGTAACAAGTGCAAATTCCTTTATTTCTTGGTAATGCGTAGTAGCAATTGTAGTAGAACCTAACTTATTCAAATACTCTAAAATAGCAGTAGCAAGACTTGCACCCTCCACAGGATCTGTACCAGAACCTAATTCATCTAGCAATACTAAAGAATTAGAAGTGGCATTATTTAAAATATTTATAGTATTAATCATATGTGCAGAAAAAGTACTTAAAGATTCGGCAATACTTTGTTCATCACCAATATCAGCAAAAACATTATCAAACACATAAATACTACTATTTTCACTTGCAGGAATATGAAGTCCACTTAGTGCCATTAAAGTAAGAAGTCCAACAGTTTTTAAGCTAACAGTTTTTCCACCAGTATTAGGTCCTGTAATTATTAAAGAATTATAGTTAGAGCCTATTTCAATATCAATAGGAACAACTAGTGTGCTATCTATTAATGGGTGGCGAGCTTTATAAAGGTTAATAATCTTTTTATCATTAATTTTAGGCAAAATAGCATTCATCTTTTTGGCAAGCTTAGCTTTTGCAAAAATAAAATCTAAATTACCAATTAATCTAACATTATTATCAAGCTCGTTAGTAATATTAAATAAAAGGCTAGATAAATTTTCTAATATTTTTTGAATTTCAATATTTTCTTCCATTTTTAAATTAGCAATTTTATTATTAAGTTCAAAAACACTCATAGGCTCAATAAACAGAGTTGAACCACTAGAAGAAACATCATGAACAAATCCTTTAACATTTCCCCTAAACTCTTCTCTAACAGGAATAACATATCTATCATTACGTATAGTAACTAATGCTTCCATAACATATTTAGAAAAAGAAGAATGAACCATATTATTTAAGTTTTCCTTAATTTCACTTTCTAATTTTCTTCTATTTCTTCTAAGTGTAGCAAGTTTAGGAGAGGCATCATCGCTAATTATATCTTCATCTAAAATACTAGAAAGTATTTGGCTTTCAATACCAACATTATTATAAAGACAAGAAAAATAACTATCTAAAATAGGAAAGGAAGATAAATCAAAATCTTCATCATTATAAAAGTAATCTTTTAATTCCCTAGCAAGTTTTAAAATTCTAGCAACCTCAATAAGCCCTTTAGCATTTAAAGTGTTTAAACTTTCCAAATTTTTTATATGAATTTCTATATTAGGAATAGGGCTAATAGGTAAGCTACCTTTACGCATGCTTAAAATAGAAGCTTCTTCAGTTTCTTGTAAAAGTTTTAAAACTTTAGCTTGTTTGAAAGAAGGACGTAATTTAAGGCAAAGTCCTTTTCCAAAATAAGTTAAACACTCCTTATCAAGCAATTCTAATATTCTATTATATTCCAATTTATTTAAACAATTTTCATTCATAACTTTTCTCCCGAAATTTTAAAATATTATCTCACAATTTAGGTAAAAAAACAAGGACAAAATTTTTCGAATGGTTCTGTCTCTTAGACGAGCGATGCTCGCCCCTACAACTTTAAATAAAGTACAGTTTAATATTATAGAAAAAAGGAGTAGCTTTTTAAAGCTACTCCTTGGGCACTTAGGTGCGATCGATCTCTTTGGCATTTGCCTGTTCGCACTTCTGATTACCTACTGTGCAAGAAGTCTTGCACGCACTCTGACAAGATGTCTGGCATTCGCCGCAGCCACCTTTTTCCATTGTTGAAGCTAAGTTCTTAGTTGAAAGTGTCTTTACATGCTTCATAACAATTTCTCCTTTCTTAAAAAAGAAAACCGTTGTTAACGTGTGACAAAAATAATTATAACACCAAAAAGATAAAAGTGCAAGTATTATAAAAAAAATCGTCAAATGCAACAAAAATTATGTAAAATAATGAATATTGAAATTTATTTAATATATTGCTAATAAAATTATTATTATATAAAATATATACAAAAAATAAATTTTATAATTAATATTTACTAGTAAATTACTTTCATGTATTATAAATCTAATTTATAATGGTTATAATAAAAAAGAAGGGATAAGATAAATGAAAAACAAAGGAATAACACTAGTTTCTCTTGTAATAACAATAGTTGTATTAATAATACTAGCAAGTGTAGCAGTTTATTTTGGACTATCACGAAATGGAATATTTGAAAGGAGTAAACAAGCAAGAGAACTGACTAACAAGCAATCAGCAACTGAAAAAATTAATTTAAAAATAACAACAGCACAAATTAATAAATACGCAGAAAAACAAGAAGATATAACATTAAAAGAATTATCTGAAGTATTAAGAAATGATGAGGAAATAGAATATGTGATGCAGAATAGTCAAATAGCAAGTGCAAAGTATGAAGTAGGTGAAAATCCAACATCAATATATACAAAATTAACTCAATATCCATATGAATTTGAAATAAATACTTCTTTACAAATTACTAAAATAGATGGAAAACAATTACCGAATACTAATAATAATGAGGTGAACACAGGTGGAAGCATAGGAGATAGTACAATAATAGAAAATATAGAGCTTGTAGTTACTTTTAATAATGGAGAATATTTAGAACTAACTTGTAATGTGAAAACAGTAAATAATGTAGAAGTAGCAGGATATGCATTTTTATTAAATGGAGAAGTTAAAAAATATTGTATAGAAAATGTAGTTAATATAGATGGACTAACATTAGATACTAATTATACAGTATCTGCAATAGTTATGGATAAAGCAGGAAATATAAAAAGAACAAACAATATAGAAGTAAAAACAGAAAATAAAGTATACTTATATAAAGAAGGAAATGAATGTAAATATTTAACAGGAGGATGGATTACAAATAGATACTGTGAAAATCAAGATGGCAAATTTTATTATTCTAATATTCCTGATAGTGGTTGGAATGGAGCACAAACAGTAAATAAAATTAATTTTGATAAGTATAAAAAAATAGGTGTGATGTGTAATGATGAGCATACAGCTTGGGTAAATTATATTATAGGGGACTATCCTTTTTCTACAAAGAATTGGTTACACAATTCAATAGATTATTCTTCTATTTCATCCAATTTAGATAGTATAACAGGTTCACATATTTTTTGGTTTTATTCTGTAGATGAAGGAAAATGCATAAGCATTAATTCTATTTGGTTAGAAAAATAGAATATATAAAAAATAATATATGACATGAAAAATCAAAAACAGAATATATGTATGGAGCAAATGAGTATATAAAGGAACTTTATGGTTTTGATTAAGAAATGAATCAGAAGTGGAGAATAGTAATTTAGTAAATACAATAAAATATGCTCATAGTATTGAAAAAAGGTATGCACATCTATAAATAAATATATATATGGGAGAAAATCATTGTTAACGTTGCCAAAAGAATTATAACATAAAACCAACAAAATCAAATAATTATAAAATATTCGTTATAAATTTTAGCAGAATAGTGTTGCAAAAAAATAAATATAGTGATATCATTATAAAAAATAATTAATAATAGATAAAAAAAAAACCGAATTTTTCGGAAAAGTTTTTTAATCTATTTTTTGTTTGGGAGGAAAAGTAAAAATGAAAGTAGCATTTGATCATGAAAAGTATTTAAAAATACAAAAAGAAAAAATTGAAGAAAGAATAAAAAGATTTGATAACAAATTATATCTAGAATTTGGCGGAAAATTATTTGACGATTTACATGCAAGTAGGGTACTTCCAGGCTTTAAACCAGATGCAAAAATAGAACTTTTAAAAGAGTTCAAAGGTGACCTAGAAGTAATATTTTGTATAAATGCAAACGATATAGAAAAAAATAAAATAAGAGCAGACTATGGAATTAGTTATGAACAAGATTTATTAAGACTAATAGAAAAAATGCAAAAATTAAATATATTAATTAGTGGTGTAGCAATAAATATGTATACAGGGCAAAAAGGAGTAGAAAAACTAACAAAAGCATTAAAAAAGAAAAATATAACATCATACTTATTTGAGCCAATAGTAGGTTATCCAAATGATATAGAAAAAATATTTAGTAAAGAAGGTTTTGGAAAAAATCCATATATTAAAACAACTAAAAAACTAGTAGTAATAACAGCACCAGGGCCAAACAGTGGAAAACTTGCAACATGTTTATCACAAATATATCACGAAAACAAAAATGGAATAAGAGCAGGATATGCAAAATATGAAACATTCCCAGTATGGAACCTAGGTTTATTACACCCAGTAAATGTAGCATATGAAGCAGCAACAGCAGACTTAGGGGATATTAATATGATAGACCCATTCCATATGCAAGAATATAATATAGAAGCAGTAAATTATAATAGAGATATATCAACATTCCCAATACTAAAGAATATGCTTAATGAAGTAATGGGAGAAAATATATATAACTCTCCAACAGATATGGGAGTTAATATGATAAAAAGTTGTATTATAAATGATGAAGTAGCCAAAGAAGCGGGTTGCCAAGAAGTTATAAGAAGATATTATAGTGCAGTTTGCGATATGAAGAAAGGTGCATGCTCGCAAGAAGTAGTAGATAGAATATGTGCATTAATGACAAAATTAAATTTAAATAAAGAAGATAGAAGTATAGTAAAACCTGCTATTAAAGCTGAAAAAAGCAAAAAAACAAATGTAGTAGCAATTAAGTTAAAAGATGGAAAAGTAATAACAGGAAAAGAAACAAAACTATTAAGTGCTTCAAGTGCTATGCTTATTAATACATTAAAAGAATTAGCAGGTATTCCAGATGAAAAATATTTATTATCGCCAGAAGTGTTAAAAGGAATATTTAAAACAAAGCAAAAAATATCATATAGAAAAAATTATTATTTAAATATTCAAGAAGTGCTAATAGCGCTTAGTATATGCAGTAGAGAAAGTAAAAGCGTAGAAAAAGCAATGGAACAATTACAAAAATTAAATGAATTAGAAGCACATTCTTCATATATAGTAACAAGTGAAGAAAACAATGTAATGAAAAACTTAGGAATAAGGCTAACATGTGAGCCTAAGTTTGATAATTAAAATAATAGAAAAATAACAGTAGAAGGAATTGACATTAATTTTAATGATTTGACTGAACAGAAGCAAATGGAATTATATTTAAAAAATAAAGGGAAATATAAGGAAGATGCAAGTAAATCGATATACGATAAAATCCGGAAAGCTGTAGTTGCAGATGAAACTGAATCTTCAGAATTTTTAAACGTAATGTTACGAGACGAAGTAAATGGAAAAAATGATGATGATGTAGTACGCGCAATTTTTAGTAATAAAATTTTCGAAATAGAAGAAGAAACAATAAAAGTTTTAGCAACATCTGAATACTTTATGCATCGTGCACGAGTAGCAGAATTATCCAAAGATTCAAAGTTCTTAAATGAAATGCTTAGAAATGAAATTTATAATTGGGAATGTGATGTAGTAATAAGAAGAATTTTCAATAATGAAGTTTTTGAAATTGAAGAAGAAACAATAAAATCCTTAGCATCAGCATGTGACTGGGAATATCGTCAAAAAGCAGCGAAGCTATCAAAAG
>CAPNDH010000027.1 GCA_948664205.1 uncultured Clostridia bacterium
AACAACTCAATTAATTGTAGGTGCAACTCCTGAAACAGACTTAAAAATTATGAAATTATCTGAAAGTTTATATAATAACCTAAATTTAAAACGTGTGTATTATTCAGCTTATGTTTCAGTTAATAATGATGAAAACTTGCCTGCTTTAGAGGCTCCTCCTCTTCTTCGTGAAAATAGGCTATACCAAGCAGATTGGCTTTTACGTTTTTATGGTTTTAAAATTGATGACTTATTAGATGAAAGCCACCCTAATTTTCATACATTATTAGACCCTAAGTGTGACTGGGCACTTCGCCATTTAGAAAACTTCCCTGTTGAAATAAATAAGGCAGACTATAATACACTTTTAAAAGTTCCTGGTATTGGTGTTATTTCCGCCAAACGTATTATTACTGCTAGAAGAGAATTTAATTTAAACTTTGAAAACTTAAAAAAATTGGGAATTGTACTTAAGCGTGCTCGCTATTTTATTACATGTGATGGAAAATATTTTGACCCTATTAAAAGTTTTAATCAGAACTTTATTTCTGAAAATTTACTTTTTTTAGAAAGATTGTCCACACATCAATCAAGTTATGTGCAAACCTCTTTATTTGACACTTTACCTAAGGCACAAGAGCTTTCTTATAATTTTGATAAACTTTTACCTACAAAGGAGGATAAACAAAAATGTTTAACGGGAATGTTATAAATAAAACATATGTATATGATGGCACTTTTGAAGGCCTTCTTAGTATGGTTTTTGATTGTTATATTAAAAAAGTAATTCCTTTAAGGATTGTTTCTAAAGATAATTTAAAAATTAATTTTTTAGATTCTATACAAGAAATTGAAACAGATAATATAAAAGCTAAAAGAATTTTTAATGGAATATATAAAAATATTTCTTATGATACTTTGTACAATAGTTATTATGCTTTTCTATCTGAAGCAAAAGAAAAAGAAATAAACATACTAAAATATATTTTAAATGGTTTTGCAGTTGGACCTAAAATAAATACTATGCTTTCTTTAGATTTTGTTTTTGCAGTATGTTCTATGAGAAAAAGAATGTTAGGTGAAGCTCATCGCTTTAAACGGTTTACTTCGTTTTTCTGAAATTGGTAATAATTTATTTTATGCCTCTATTCATCCAGACAATAATATAATAGAAAATTTAGGTCAACATTTTATAAGAAGGTTACCTACTCAAAATTTTATTATACATGATAAAATTAGGAATATTGCATTTTTATATAATACAAAAGAATACCAAATTATTGATAGTTCTTCACTTAGTGTTCCTAATATTTCAGAAGAAGAAAAAAAGTATCAAGAATTATGGACTGCATTTTTTAAAACTATTGCTATTAAAGAAAGAAGTAATTCAAGACTTCAAATGCAATATATGCCAAAGAAATATTGGGAAGATTTAGTTGAACTTCAATAATTTAATATATAATATATATATTATATATTAAATTTTACTACATTTTTATTAAATATTTATATATAGTTCAATATTGAGTTATAAATATCTGTAAGTCTCATACCTTTCATGCTATATTTTACTAAAAAAAGGTAGGGGAATTATAATGGCAGTAGACTTTGAAATAATAGGTAAAAGATTAAAACAAGCAAGAAAAGATGTAAAATTGACACAAGAAAATTTGGCAGAAAAAATGGATGTTTCTGTTGCATATATTAGCAAAGTAGAAACTGGTAAAATACATATCAATTTAGAAAGACTTTCTGAAATTTGTGGAATATTAAATACTACTGAAGGGAAAATATTAAATGGTGTTTCTAGTAATTCACAAGACTATTTAGATATAGAATTTTATAAATTATTAAAAAGTTGCTCTATTGAAAATCAAAAATTAGTTTATGATATTACTAAATTAATAGCAAATAAAGAGAAATAAAAAGTGGCTTTACTATCCCACGTGTTAAAATGCCTGCCACAGACGCCCAACGAATGATATATGCTTTTTCTTGGGTTAAAGCACGAAAAAAGATATATCATTCCCCTGTGGCTACTCTATAAATTAAAATAGCGTACTATAATATAAAAAGATATGCACAGGAATAGCAATTCCTGTGCATTAATAGTTGCTGTTTAGTATTTAATATTACGTACGTAAAAATCACGTATTTTATCCTTTAATTCTTCTGAGCAATTTAGTCGGTATATTTCATTTATACTTTTTATAGTACAAGTTTCTACCTTCTGTACATTATGCATATTAAACATTTTTGAAACTTTATATATATTCATTGCAAGACTTTTACGTTTTTTGTTTACTTTAATGTAATATATCAAATCTCCTTCCTCATAATTTTGATTTTTTATAAGGCTTCCATTTCTCTCTACTCCTATATATGATTTATAAGCTCGTGTATTTTCATATATTCTTCCATTTGACAAATATATTTCTTCCTGCTTCGTTTCTTCTTCGTATGCTTCTGCATTTACTAAAGAGCATATTTCTTTTTTCACTTCTACTGGTAAACTCACGTTTCTTATACTGCTTGTTATGGGATATTTTAATACTTTATCACCAATATGCTCAGCATACTTTGAAGGTTTAATTTGCTTTATTTCATACATTGATATATTTACGTCTCTACAATTTTCTCTTACCCGTATGATAGTATCTCCAATTTTCAATGTCATATTACGATCTACGTTAATTGTAGTAAGTTTTCCGTTTCTTATTATAAGAATTTTAAAACTCGGATCAGATAAGGTTTGACTTAAAATAGTTAACTTCTCGTTTCTATAATTAACTCCTTTTACATTACACCAACCGCAGTCATTTACTACAACATTTTGACTATTATGAGCTCTAGGTCTTTCTTCTACTTTCGGGAAAATGTATTCTATGCCATGTGCTTTTGCTTTAGCACATAATAGATTATCACAAGTTAAAATGATAGCGCCTTCATTCCAAATACAATAATCAATAATATTGTCATCATTATATCTGTATTTATTATACTTTGCTATACATACATATTTTTTGCTTTTTGTATCTTCTCTTATTTTTCTTGAAATGGTACGTATATTCTTTTTTTCTTCTTCACTACCGCTATTTTTGTGCTTATCTAATTGGGCAATAGTGCCTGTAAGCACTATAACTTTTTCTGCTTCTTCAATAATTTTCATTGCCTCTTGTGATTTTAAAGCGCAGGCATCTAAAATGATTGTCCGCCCTTTATTTTCTTTTGATTGTTGCCTATTTCTTTGCATAAGTCTTTCCTCCTTTTCTTAGTTAAATGCTAAACAATAACTACCCTCCTTTTATTATCAATTTTGACATTATTAATAAACTATTAATGATATTATTATACTATAAATTTACATAATTGTAAACTTTTTTTGCTAATATTTTTTCTGTTTCATACAAAAAATTATTGAAGTAAAATTTAAACTATGTTATTATTAAAATAAGCATAATTATAAAAATACTAATATTAGGAGGATTTATATATGGATTTTAAACAATGGGAAAATTTTAATAAAATTGGTGAATGGACTAAAGAAATTGATGTTAGAGGTTTCATTCAGGCAAATTATACTCCATATGAAGGAGATGATTCTTTTTTAGCAAATGCTACTGAAAGAACAAATAAATTATGGAATGAAGTTTTAGAACTTTATAAAAAAGAAAGAGAAAATGGTGTATTAGATGTTGATACTAAAACCCCTTCTAGCGTAAATGCATATGATGCAGGTTATATTAATAAAGAATTAGAACAAATAGTAGGTCTTCAAACAGACGCACCACTAAAGAGAGCAATTATGCCAAATGGTGGTATTAAAATAGTTGAAAAATCTTGTGAATCTTATGGTTATAAAGTAGATGAAGAGACTGACTACATTTATAATAATTTGAGAAGAACTCATAATGATGGCGTATTTAGTGTATACACACCAGATATTAGAGCTGCTAGAAGTTCACATTTAATAACAGGTCTTCCAGATGGTTATGGACGTGGAAGAATTATAGGTGATTATAGAAGAGTCGCTTTATATGGTGTAAACGCTCTTATAGCTGAAAAGAAACAAGAATTAGATACATTAAATGTAGATGAATTTACTGAAGCTGTAATTCGCGAACGTGAAGAAATTCATGACCAAATATTGGCATTAGAAGATTTAAAGAAAATGGCATTAAAATATGGTTTTGATATATCAGTTCCAGCTAGTAACGCTAAAGAGGCTGTTCAATGGTTATACTTTGGATACTTAGCTGCTACAAAAGACCAAAATGGCGCTGCTATGAGTTTAGGTAGAACTTCTACTTTCTTAGATATTTATATTGAAAGAGATTTAAAAAATGGAAGTTTAACTGAAGAAGAAGCACAAGAATTAATGGACCATTTTGTTATGAAATTACGTATGATTCGTTTCTTACGTGCTCCAGAATATAATGAGCTATTTAGTGGAGACCCAGTTTGGGTAACAGAAAGTATTGGTGGTATGGGAGTTGATGGAAGAACTTTAGTTACTAAAAACTCTTACAGAGTTCTTCATACATTAGTTAACTTAGGACCTGCCCCAGAACCAAACTTAACAGTTTTATGGTCAAAAGACTTACCAGAAAACTTTAAAAAATACACATCAAAAATATCAATTCAAACATCTTCTATTCAATATGAAAATGATGACTTAATGAGAACTACTTTAGGAGATGACTATGGAATTGCTTGTTGTGTATCTGCTATGAAAATTGGTAAACAAATGCAATTCTTTGGTGCAAGAGCAAACTTAGCTAAAACTTTACTTTATGCTATTAATGGTGGTAGAGATGAAAACAGTGGAAAACAAATTACACCTAAGTTTGAGCCTATTACTTCTGAATACTTAAATTATGATGAAGTAGCCGAAAAATTTGATAATATGATGGAATATGTAGCAAAAATTTATATTAAAGCATTAAATGCTATTCACTATATGCATGATAAATATTCATATGAAGCATTAGAAATGGCACTTCATGATAAAGAAATATTAAGAACAATGGCATGTGGAATTGCAGGGCTTTCAGTAGTAGCTGATTCACTTTCTGCAATAAAATATGCAAAAGTAAAAGTTATTCGTGATGAAACAGGCTTAGCAGTAGATTATGAAATTGAAGGAGATTTCCCAAAATACGGAAATGATGATGATCGTGTTGATGAAATTGCTGTAGATGTTGTAAAAACATTCTTACGTAAGTTACAAAAACATGTTACTTATAGAAATTCTAAACATACATTATCAGTACTTACTATTACATCAAATGTAGTTTATGGAAAAGCAACAGGAAATACACCTGATGGAAGAAGAGCAGGAGTACCATTTGGACCAGGTGCAAACCCATTACATGGTAGAGATACAAATGGAGCAGTTGCCGTAATGAACACAATTGCAAAATTACCATATGAATATTCTGAAGACGGAATTTCATACACATTCTCAATTACACCAGGAACACTTGGAAAAGAATTAGATACACAAGTAGATAACTTAGTAAGTTTATTAGATGGATATTTCAAACAAACAGGGCACCACATAAATGTAAACGTTTTTGATAGAGCATTACTAGAAGACGCAATGGAACACCCAGAAAAATACCCACAATTAACAATTCGTGTTTCTGGCTATGCTGTAAACTTTATTAAATTAACAAGAGAACAACAACTTGATGTTATTAATAGGACTATACATGAGAAATTCTAAAAATTAAAGGTCGCATTTTGCGACCTTTAATTTTTAGAATAATGTTGCACTACCAGTAGAAAAACCACCACCATTACATTTCTTATCACTTTGCACTCTACTATCTTTACTTTGCTTTTCGTTATCTTCTTGTTTTGTTTTTTCTTCCTCTAACTTTGCATACGAAAGTGCTCCTAGAAAAAAGAAGAAAATTGCAGTTCCGATCTCAAATGTAATAAGATTAAGACACCACATTACTATTGTTACTATTGCATATCCTAATGTAAGTTTTAGTATTTCTTTAATCCGACTTTTCATAAATTTTTTTCCTCCTTATAATTATAAGAAATTATTGTTTTCTAGTTACATATTTATATATTAACATAATTCAAATAAAAAATCAACCTAATTTACTTATTTTTTCTAAATATTCTATATCTTCTATTTTAGATATTGCAAAGCATTTCTTGCCTAAGTCTTTTAGTGAGGCACCGGCAGTGGTATAGTTCTTTGTTATCGATGACTATAAATCTATCGTGGAATTTATCTGTTTTAGCTACTTTTAAAGTAGGATATTCTTTATTAAATTTTTGTATATCTAGTTTTGTTATATTGCTTTTTTCTGATGTTAATATTACTGCTTCTACATTTTCATTTTTCTTTGCAAGCATTTTTAATATTGTGTCGTCTATGTAATTATCTATAATTAATATTTTCTTTTGAGCTGTTTTTATGATGTCTATTATTAGGCTATAGCTATCATATATTTGGCCATTAAAAAATACTTGTTGTTTAAACTCTTCTTCCTTATTTTTTTGTAGTTCATCAAATACTTTATCAAATTTTTTGTCGTGTTCTAACATTTTGTATTCCATTGTTGTTAGTCTTTCAAATATTCGTCCATTATTTAGTATAAACTTTCGCATTTCTATAAATGCTTTCATGATATTTATACTTACTTTTATTGCTATATCACTTTTCAATAATGCTGAAAGCATTGCTATTCCTTGTTCAGTAAATACATAAGGCATATATCTTCTACCACCATAGTTTTGCTTTTCAAAACTTGAGGTGACAAATTGGCACCTCAAGTTTTGAAATTCTACTTCAAGTAATTGAAAACAAAATTCCTCTGGAAATCTTTCAATATTTCTTTTTACTACACGATTTATGTACTTTGTTTCACAATGATATAATCTTGCTACATCACTATCTAACATTACTTGCTTTCCTCTAATTGTATAAATCAAATTTCTAATATTCTCTGTTCCATATTCTACTACATTTAATTCTTCGTTTACCGGTGCAATATTATTTTCTTCATTCATAATTATCACATCCTATTTCAAAGTTTTATCCATTATAGAACATTTGTTTTTAAATGTCAATGTTTTATTCTTATTTTTGTTGAATTTTGTATTTTTTTATAGTAGAATTAAATTATAATTTATTAGGAGGATGTTATGAAGGCACGTATTCATTCATTTGAAAGTTTAGGAGCAGTTGATGGCCCTGGAGTTCGCTTTGTTATTTTTATGCAAGGCTGTTCTTTAAAGTGTAAATATTGTCAAAATAGGGACACTTGGGATATTCATGGTGGTGCAGAATATTCAGTAGATGAAATATTAGAAAAAATTTTAAGATATAAAAATTATTTTGGCTCTACTGGTGGGGTTACTGTTAGTGGTGGCGAACCTCTACTTCAAGCTAAGTTTTTAATAGAATTATTCACAAAATTAAAAGAGCATCATATCCATACTTGTATTGATACTTCTGGCTCTTCTGATTTAACTTGTGATATAAAAAAATTAATAGATTTAACAGATTTATTTTTACTAGATATTAAATGTATAAATGATGAAAAATGTATAGAACTAACTGGTGTTTCAAATAAAAAAGAACTTGAATTTGCAAAATATTTAAGTGATAACAACAAGCCTCTATGGATTAGGCAAGTTTTAGTACCTGGAATTACTGATGACGAGCAAGATTTACTTAAACTTAAAGATTTTATTTCTAGTTTAAAAACAGTAGAAAAAGTAGAAGTTCTTCCTTACCATGATTTAGGTAAGTTTAAGTGGGAACAACTTGGACATGAGTATCCTTTAGAAAAATATAAAACTGCAAGCAGTGAAGATGTAAAAATAGCTAAGGAAATATTAGGAATATAGAAAAAATAACTGGTCACAAATTGCGACCAGTTATTTTTTTCTATTATAAAATTATATCTATTACTATTCCACAAACTACTCCAATGGCATATAATAACCCTAATATTTTCAAATTCTCTTTCACATTTTTATTTACTCTAAATAATATTAAAATTCCTATTCCTGAACCTACTAGTAGTCCTCCTATCATTGAACCTATGCTTATTACATTTTCTAAGTATAATTGTGTTAATATTACAGAACCTGCACAGTTTGGAATTAGCCCTACTATTCCTGCTATTATTGGTCCTATTATAGGCATATTTAATATTAAATTTGATAGGTTTTCTTCTCCAATAAAATGTATTAATATATTTAGTATAAATGTTATTATTATTATAAATAGAAATATATTTAGTGTATGTGTTATTGAAGATTTTAATATTCCACCTTCTTCACAATGGCAATGCTCATGCTCACATATATGACCTATTTCTTCTTCAATTGCTTCTGCTCTATTTTCTACTGGTTTTTTCTTTTTATTTATAGCTTGTCCTATGAAATCTATACCAAAACCTGCTATAATTCCTATAATTAGTTTTATTACAAGTATTTTCATTATCAATTCTATACTAGCATTTTCAGAAATTAGCACTGGAAGCATTTCATCTGATGTTGATAAGAATATTGCTATTAATGTTCCTAATGTAATTACTCTTCCAGCATATAAGTTACTTGCAGCAGCTGAAAAACCACATTGTGGGAATACACCTAAAGTAGCACCCCATAGTGGGCCTAATTTGCCTGATTTTTGTATTATATTCTTTGTTTTTTTCTCTGTTTTGTGTTCTAAATATTCCATTATTAAGTATGTAATAAATAGAAATGGAAGTAGGCGCACTCCGTCTATTAGGGTATCTTTTACTATTTCTAACATTTTTGTTTCTCGCTTTCTTTAAATAGAAGTTGGAGGTTGGAAGTTGGAGGTTGGACACCCTAACTTTAATCTCTCTTCTTTTTGATTTATTGTTTATTTTACTATATTTGTATATATTTTTCAACTATTTTTAGTTTTTTAAAAAGTTTAATTATTTTAAAATAAAGAATATTCTACCAATTTAGTGGTAAAATATTTCTAATTTTTGTCAAATGTGGTGGGTTAGGTATTGTTCCTATCCCACGACATTTATAATTATAAACTAAAAAATTCTTCTGACACGCTACTTTCTACTTTATTTTTATTAGTTACTGTTTGTGTTTCTTGCTTCAATATATTATTTTGCTTTTCTAAATCTAATGCTTGTACTAAATTATAAAATTCTTTTAATAAGTCTCCTTTTATTTGGCTTTCATCTTCTACTACTGGTATTTGTATATGCATATAGTTATCTACTTCTTCTGGATATGCTGTTATATTTGCTTTTTGGTAATGTTTAAGTAGTCTTCTTGCTGTTAATAATTGTCTTTCTGTTTTTATTTCACTAATTAAGTCTTGTTTTCTAAACATTTTCATGAAATTTTCATATGCTTTTTGATAGTCTTCTGGGTACTTTTCTCTTTTTTCTTTTCCCCACATATCCTTTTTCCATTCTTTAAATTCTTTTAGTAAATACTTATTTCTTTTTCTGTGATATTCATGGTCTAGCACATACATACTTGGTATTTCTATGTTAGTTATTCCTTCTCTATGTAAAAGATTTATAAATATACTTAAAGCTATGACATTTTTTGGTTCTACTTTTTCAGTATCTTCTTGTGGTATACCTTTATTTACTTTATATTTTTGTCTATCTATTTTTTTCTTTAAATTTTCTTCATCTGAACTATCTGTTTTATTTTGAATTGAGCCTATACTACATATTTTTTTACCATCTTTTTCATATATTCCATATCGTATTACTGGTAGTGTATAATGTGGTCTATTCCAAAGTTCTTTATTATTGTAATGTTCTTTATCATAAATGGTTATTTCCATTTGTCTAAAGTTTTCATCCCAGGTTCTGGCTATTCCATTTTTTATAGTGATTATATGGTTATTTAAACATTCTAGTTGTCCTAAATATGTTTCTTCATCATATTTTTCAAAAGTTGTATCCTTCATCATTTCTGCTTGCTTTTTCAAGAATTCTTCTGGATTATTAAAGTCTTGTGGTGTAGCACGTAACCAAATTAATTCAAAGAAGTTATTCTTTTCCCACCTATTAAAGCCTGTAGAGTCTTTTCTTCTTTGGAAATATAGTTCTATGTGTCTTTCATATGCTTGCCTTAGATATTCAAAGAATTTTTTATAGTCTTTTACTACAATTACTGGTTGTTCACTATTTTCATTTGTTTTTTGTTTTATTTTTTGTAGCAATTTTTCATATTTTGCTTGTATTTCTTCTCTATAATCACTATCTTTAAAACTATCTACATATTGTTTTATTATATTTTCTATAAATTCTATTGCTTCTTTTTCTCTAAAATCAAACTTGAAATTTGGTATTTCGTCGCTAGATAGTATATTTTTTAAATTATCTATTACAAATTCTCTTGATACATTTTCAAATGTTGGTAACCAACAGTCTGCTATTGTTCTGTTATTTGGTAGTTTCACTTTTTTCTCCTTTTTAAAAGCCCACATACCAACCTAGGTGTTAGCACATGGACCTTTTTATTTATGTGTTTTAATTATATAGCTTCTTTATTTTCTTGTAGTTCTTCTACTTCACTTGTGTTTCCTGCTTGGTCTATTACTTCTAAGCTTGCTATTGATACTTCGTAAGCTACTTTTATTTCGCTACTTCCATCTTCATATTTTTTCTCGTATTGTCTTGATTGAACTCTTCCTACTATTCTTACTTCTGTTCCTACTGGTACGTTTTCACAAAATCTTGCATTTCTTCCCCATGCTATACATGGAATATAGTCTGATTTATTATATGCTCTGTTTACTGCTAGTAATAAATCTGCTATTTCTCTACCAAATGGTGTTTTCCTATATATTGGTTTTTTACAAATATAACCTGTTAATGTGACTTCATTTGATACGTTTTCTTTGCTTGGTTTGAATTCTTCATCTTCCTCGTTTGCAAATTTTATTTCTTTTGCAAAAACTGTAAGAACTAATTTATTTCTTTCATTTTCATAACTATTGTATGATCTGAATTGTCCTTCTATTATTACATTTTTTCCTATATCTAAACTTTCTTCTATTAATAGTCTTTCAGATATTGTTATAGGTATAATATCCGCATTTCCACTTAAACGTGGTACACTTAAATCAAATATGTAAAATTTCTCTCCATAAATTTCATGACTAAATCTTTTATCGCTTGTTACTTTTCCAACTAATACTAGTTGATTATTCTCTGAATAATTTGTATCCAACTTATTTTCCTCCTCTTACTTTTGTTCCTCTCTTTGTATTTTATTCATATTGTTCCTCTTTTAGAATATTTTTCCTTTACAAATTCTATTATACTACGTTTTTTTAATTTTGTCTACATAAAAAGTTAAATTTGTTTATTTTATTTTTCTTTTATGTTATAACAAATAGTATTTTACATTAAAGGAGTCGCCAGAGATGTCGCCCCCCTACATTTCTATACCATATATTAATAAAATACAAGCCACTGCCATAATGCTTTCTGCATCCTCGCTATTTTTAACCTTTATCTCTTGTGGTTCAATAACCTTCCCTCCTATACTTTCAATTTCCTTTTCAACACAAATTAAAACTCCATCATCTGTAACAGAAGAAGCAGTAACTAAAGCTTTTGAGTTAAAACCAAAAGTAAATATTTTTAAATCATATTCTTTAAACATTTCTATATTTTTTATTCTATCTGTATTAATTACTAAATAGTTAGTATTTACTAACATTTTTTTTAGCATTTCCATGTTTTTGAACTTTCTATCTATTATTATAGTTTCGAATTTTATATTTTTAATATTTTCAATACTTTTTTCTTTTATAAATAAAACTGAGCTTTCTCTTAGTTTTAACTTTTCTACAATTTCTCTTCTTATAAAGTTTTCATTATTCTCATCTGCAATAACCCCTATAAATGGCATAATTTCATTCTCCTTTTATCCATATATTGCTATTATTGACATATTTAATTTTTATTATTCATTTTAATAATTTTCTATTTAGAAAAAGCACTCTAGGAAATCTCCTAGAAGTGCTTAAAAATTATTTTTTTAAAATCCAAGTTCTTTTAATTTGTGACACTTTAAGTTCCCAAAAAGTGGCTTGAACATATGGGGTATCAACATCAGGTAGACAAATTATATTTTCCCAGCTTTTTTCTTTATATGATATTTTTTCTTCTGGAGATAAGCTATTAAAGTATTTGTCTTCATTTTCTACTTCCATGTACCATTGTTCATCTGAAATATTTACCATGTTGTTTGCTTTATAATAGATATTGTCGTTAAGTACTGAATGCCAGAATTCTTCATTTGTAAGTAAAACTTCACTATCTGAAATTTCAACTTCCAATAAAACTGATTTTTCGTTTACTCTTACATCTCGATGTCGCATATCTGGGCGTTTATTTTTCCCTTCATATATATACCAAGCCCATACTGGATATTCTATGCCATTTGGTGGATTTCCAATTCTTTTTTTCATTTGTTTAGAAATCCAATCATATGCATTTGCAAATCCACCCCATTCTTGTATGAATTCACTTTTTTTAGGGTCGCACCTATAAACGCCTTCTTTTTGCATTAATTCGTACACACAATAAGGTTGAACAGTCCATAATTTCATAGAGTTTTCCCTTCTTGTAATAATTTTTAATACGTATTTACCATGCATATTATACCACTTTTCTTGTTTTATGTAAATACCTAGAATAATATTTATTTCTTTTTTTAATTTTCTTGCTTTTGCAACCTTTGTGTTCCATTCACATCTATATAGTAATTTTCTTTATAAATTAATTCTGAAACTGTTACTACTTTGAAGCCTTTATTTTCTATATTAGTTAACAACATATCTAGGCTATCTGCTGTATGCTTTGTTCCATTATGACTTAGTATAATACTTCCTGAGGCTAATTTACTTTCTAGTCTTTTCCACATTTCTTCGCCTGTTAAGCCTGAGTAATCTAATGTATCTAAATTCCATTGTATAGTATTGTGATTTTGAGATTTTGCTGCATTTATAACTGTGTCATTATATTCTCCATATGGTCCTCTATAAAGTGTTGTTTTTTTACCAGTTATACTTTCTATTTTTTCACTACAATTTAATATCTGCTCTCTATTTTTCTCTAAACTTAAATTATTTACATGTGGGTGTGTATCTGAATGATTACCGTATTTCATGTCCCGCTTCATGTACTTTTTTTACAGCATCTGGGTATTTTTTAACGAAGTCTCCTACCATAAAAAATGTGATTTTACAGTTATGTTTAGAAAGTGTTTCTAATATTTTGTCAATATCATCAGCTTCCCATGCACAGTTCATAGTAAAAGCAACTTTCTTTTCGTCAGTAGCTACATTATAAATTGGTAATTCTTTTGTAGAAGCTGCTGTTTCTACTGCATCTTTTGTAGTTACGCTAAATGCTATTCCAAAAAGTATTACTACTGTACTTAATAAAATTATGTATGAATTTATTTTTTCTTTATTAAAAACTATAAACATAAAAATTCCTCCTAATATAAGCTAATTCATTTTATGCTTATATTAGAAGGTTTATTCTTTATTTTTCTAATAAAAATCTGTATCATTTTTCTATATATAGTAGTTTGCTTTCTGTTAGTCCATCTACATACTCTACATAATTTAATGTTTCTTTAATTATATTTTACTAAATTTATTTATATGAGTATTTAAATTTATGTATTCCTAGTGTTTTGTAGTCTTTATCGTATTTCATAGCATAAATTTCATAATTGCCTTCATTATTAGGTATTTTATTATACTCATTTAATGTTTTATTGTAGATTGAGTAGTAAGAATATTCGTCTGCATAAATTATACTAGGAATCAATATTTTTAGTTCCGATTTAATTTCTTTACCCAAAATCCAATTATTGCTATTTTCAATACTATCTGTTAAATCATTTACATCTTCTTTATCATAATAAACATTTATAATGGTATATTCAGTTTTATCTTGTTCAATAGTTGTCATATCTTCCATAATTTCAAGTACACCACTACTTGGTAGTTCAGCATCAATTATGTTTTTATAATCATCTATCTTACTATAATCTTGTTCAAATGTTGGAAAAAAGCAAAACGCACCATAACACAATAGTAAAAAACCTATTATAAATCCAGCCACAATATTTTTAGTACATTTAAATCCCTTATTCTTATATTTAAATCCTAATACAATAGATAATATTGGAATTGGTAACCAACACCAAAATACCCACATAGTTTTTGTAAAGTTAAACCCATGTGGATTTAATATATTATTTACTAAACCTACAGAATATAATCCACCCCATAAACTTGCTATAGTTACTATAAATAGAATTATCATACCGCTTTTTATAAAATTGGGATTTTTATATTCTATATTTTTCTTATTCTCTAAATCCTTTTCTATGTTTTTAAATTTTTGTCTAATAAAATTCATTAGTTCTATTTCACATTTATTTTTTTGAATTATTATTACAATCTTTTTTATTCCGTGTTTCAAATAAATATTTGTATCTGTTTCTATAAGTCTTTCAATATCAGAATATTCCATTTTACAAGATGTGGTTTCTCCATATTCTATAAAATAATCTTCAAAAAATTTTATATTCCATTCAGCGTCAATTCTTTTTTTCTCTTTCATAGTATTAAATGATTTTTCTGCATTTTTTTCAAGTCTTATTTTGTAGGTTATCATAACAATTGCTTCGCATATTATAAAAAAAGTTAATACTTCGATACTACTTTTTGATAATATAGCAATTATTGCTGTGAATATTAAATTAAGTATTGTTCCATATCTTACCATTTTCCAATATACTTCTGGAAAATATTTAACCATCTTTTTGTATTCATCAGCTGTTGCTTCACTTTCATATATAAATAAACACTTTTCATTACTTTCTTTTTCCATTTTTAATCTCCTATATATATATATACATTTTTTATTTCTTCTATTTTATAATTTTATTACATTCCCAATTTCTTCCCTTGTCTTTTGAAATAAATTCATAGTATGTTTTTTCTGGATCTTTATTATGATTTATAGTATAGATTTTTACTTTTAATTCTCCATTTTCTTCGTATGGTACACCTTTTACAAATAAATTTCTTTCTTCTATATTTCTTGGATGGATGATATTTACATTTTTAAAAGTTTTTCCTCCATTAATAGTAACTCTTAATCCTCCATTTTCTCCATCTGTTCCTGCAAGACCAGGATCATTTATAAAGCCTATATTTTCATCTATAAATACAAATTCTGCTCCATTATCAATTTGTATGTAATTCTCGTAACCATCGTGAACTGAAAACCATGTTTTTCCACTATCTTCTGTCTTTTCTATTCTTACAATTGACCTTTGAGCTAATATTGATTCTAAATATGCTACTCTTATTTTCTTAGTTCCATTAATGTCTTTTTCATATAATATGTCTTCTTTTGGTACATTGCTTGGTAATTTGTTGCTGTCATAGTCTTTTATATCTGATTCATAATTTGTATTACCATTTAATATATTATTGTCAGAATCTATTACAGTTACATTTTGTTTTATATTATTATGAGTATGAATTAATTTTCCTTTTTTATCATAATATCTAGTTTCTAAAACTTCATGTTTATATCCTAATTTTTCTTCAAATGGATCAAATCCACCTTTTCCATAATCATCTTCTATAAGTCTATATTTGCCTCTAACCAATATATTATAATAATCATAGTAATCAACTCTTGTACTTAGAAATGCCCTTACATAACCTACCATTTGTTTTTTATCTTTTTTCAATGCATGTTCTTCTACTATATGTTCAGGTGGTAAAAATGCAATATAAAATGCTCCAAATATTGCTAAAAAGAAAGTTATACAAGCTAAACATATCGCTATACAAATTTTAGTAGATCTATCATTAGCTCTTATCATAGCTTGTACCATACCTGCGACAAATCCTAATATTGTAATACAAATAGAAAAAATATATACACAATGCATAAATTCCATACCACATGCATTTATTATTAATTTTATAATTATAAATATAACTAAATAGATTATTGTATATATAAAAATATTAAACTTATATTTATTTATAATTTCTTTCATAACTTTATAATTCCTTTATTTCTTATAATATAACATATAAATATTGTTAATGCTATTATTATTTTTTTTTGTTTTTCCATTGATAGCCTATTCTCCTATACTATCATATTAAATTCAAACATAATATCATTATATAATATTGCTAAAGTAATAATTATTGCCCAATTTATAAATGTTATAATGCCATATCTAATTATTTTCTCTTTTTCAGTTAAATATAAATTAAAAACCGTTCTTTGATGGCATATTATTGCAATTATTGCTAATATAAAAGAGGTTAAATTAGGTAATGCCATAAAAGACATAACTGATAAGAAACTTGCATAATGGTATCCTATATAATTTCTTTTATTTATATCAAAATTGCACTTTCTTTTCGTTTCAATGAAATATCCATCTATTGCTAAATCAATTTGTTTGTTATTTATTAATATTACTATGATTTTATCTTCTATTTTAATTGGTATAATTACTCCTATTAAATAGGCTTGTATACATCTTATTTTTTTATCAGGTAATATATTTTCTCCATTAACTTTCAAACCAAATTTTTCAAATATTGCAGGTAATTCAATTTTTATATTATATTCTTTTTCATTTATTTTTATATTCCATTCTTTTTCTCTCATGAATCTCCTTTTTAATACTACTTTAGAATGTTATTGTTATATCATCTACATATAATTTATAATTTTCTATATTGCTATCTATAATTGTATAAAAAATTATTCCACATTGATTATTCATCGTTTCAAATTCTGCTATATCAAATTTTGAATTGTTGCTATCATATATCTTTTGCTTTTCTTTTTCTATTTCTTTTTCATCAAAAGCATTTATTAATACAATATATGCTTTGTCATTACTTTTACTTTCAATTTTCGCTATATTATATCCCAAATTATAAATTGCTCTATGAGTTATAAACTTGTCTCTGTGCATTCTCCATTTTCCATTTTCTTTTTCAAATAGATATGGAATTGTTGCGCCATTAAATTTTACTAATGCAGTATCTTCATTATATATATATGTTGGCTCATCTTCTTTTAAGAAGTTTGGATATTGATATTTTATTACATCTTCTACACTATTGAATCCTATAAAATTCCTTTCAATAGGATTCATAGCTAAAACAAAATATAATATAATTCCTATAAGAATTCCTATCGCTATTGTAATTTTATTTCTTTTCTTTCTGACTAAAGCAAAATATATGGTTAAAACAATTGTTATAATAATTACTCTTAATATACTATACATCTTCTATTCCTTTCATAGTTAATTCCAAATACAGCCTTAAATCTATCTGTATTTATTCCATCGCTTGCTTTCCATCTATTTACTGGATATGAAAAATCATTATTATATTCTACTGGATCTCTACTACCATCTGCTATTGTAAATTCATCTATATAACATGGGTATTCTTTACTTGATAAGATTCCACTTATTCCTAAAATATTTAGTAAAACACTTATCTCATTTTTATTTCCCTTAATGATTTTTTGTTTTACTATATAATCTCGATATTTTCCTGCTTTATTTTTAGGCTCTAATTTTTGAATGCAATCTAATATTTTCTTTAATATTTGCATATCATCCTTTGTCGCTGAAACTTTTGGCAACAACAAAAATTGTTCAAGATCAAATAATGCATATTGCAATTGTGTATGTCTAATTCCACCCCACTTGTATCTTTCAAAGTTTAATACATTATATCCTAATCTTAATTCATACTCATTCGGGCTATTTTTCCATTTATACCAATCACATATTTTGCAATGTTCTTCTCTAGTTGCTTCATGATTATATATCGAAATTGCATACCAATAACTTCCTAAAGCTGATCTAAATTCTAGTTTATGTGATGAAAGACTATAAAGAAATGCATTTGCAACATCTCTTACATCTGTCTTTTTTATAATTACATTAATTCTTTCCAATGTTTCTCTATGACTAATACTTTGTGGATATTCAAACATGTATCCTTCTTCTTTTGCTGTAATAAAATCTTCATTTGATATATGTCCATCTTTCCAACCTATACTATTCCAATATGTGTCATATAGAATTTTTAATCCTTTATCCATTTTTTATATAATCTCCAGTTAACTATTTTATTTTTTTACTACTACACTATATCATATATTGGTGTTAGAATAGATATATGGACACATTTTATGAGAGAGTGTATAATAAATT
>CAPNDH010000028.1 GCA_948664205.1 uncultured Clostridia bacterium
GGGTTCGAATCCCATCTGGGCTGTTATAACGTAAATTTACGTTTATTTTAGGGCAATGGTGTAATTGGCATAGCATACTGCACCCACAAGTGCAGAGACTGGAAGTTCGAATCTTCCATGCCCTATCCCGTTTTTGCTCATTTAGTTGTAGCAATTAGGGATGGCTGGTATTTCGGTCACAGTTGCTCATCTAGTTGTAGCAACTGTAATGGCTGGTGTTCCGGTCAAAGAGAAGCGTCCCCGCTTGGAACGCTTCTCTTTTTATATTATAGTAAAGTAAGTTATTTTAAATTGTAGGGTAGCCACAGCGAAATTATTTTCACAAATATTAAAATTTAAAATAAGCTTCATAATCTCTAGGTTGTGGTCTAGGTGGCATTCCTCCTGGTCCTCCGTGGAAATGGTGGTCTACCTGGATAAGGTGGTCTTGGACGTGGTGGTCTATTAGGAAAATCTCCTCCTAATATTCTATTTAGTATTAATATTCTTATTAAATCTCTTAATAATGGATTATTTGGCCTTCTTTGCCTATTTTCTACTTCATTTACTTGCCTTGGCATTTCGCTACTATTATTTGTATTATTAGTAATTTGATTCGTTCTTGATATAGCAGAAGTTCTATTTTGAATTTCTTTTTGATTGTTATTATTACTATTTTCTATTTTAATATTTAATAAAATTTCATTATTATTTATATCTATCTTTTGATATATTTCTTCTACCATATTTTCTATTACTTCTTTTGTAATAGGAACTTTACTCTTTTCACATACCTCACATACTAATGGGTTTATTTTTTTATAAATTTCAGGATACATACTTTCTAGTTCACTATTGTTTTGATAACTTACAGTATAATCTCTATTTTCAATAACATAATTATCATATGTAGTTACTACTGGATATCCTAGAACACTCCTCATATAATCTTCATAATTTTGATAATACATAGTTTTCCTCCTTTTACTTTTATGTATTATCGTATTCATTTGCTTTCTATTTTGTGCTTATACACTTTAATATTTATTATTTTGTTATACTAAAATTCAATTAAATATTATTTATGTTTTTAATATTTTAATATAATTTAATAAAAGTAATTGAATTTAACATAATTTTATGCTAAAATATGTATATTAAAATTATTATAAAATGACAAGGAGGATTCTTTATGTCTAAATATGATCAAAACAGATTAGAATGGGAAATTTCTCATTCTTCATTAGCTAAAAAGATTAGCAATCCTGAAATACTTACTTATAATTTATGTCGGAAATATGCATGTTTAAATATTGCAAAAAACCTAACACATGTTGATGTCAGAGGAGAATCTATAATAGAAATTCCTAAAGGTACAGAATTTCATTTTATAGGAAGAGTTGATACTAATAGTAGATATAAATCATATGAACCTAACTGTTATTATAGAACCTTTGAGCGAAGAGATTTTATATCATTTTCTATAATTAATAATTCAAATATTTCTCATTATAGAGGAGATATCTTTTTTGTTTATGATATATTACCTAAAGATATTGTACATATATTTCCAACAGATAGTTTTATTTTTACAGATGCTGTATCAGAAAAAGAACTTACTCATATTCCTAGTTTATGGATAACTTTAAAAGAGCTAGAGGAGCTTTCTTTTAAGATGAGAGTGTATAATCAAATTACTTGTAAAACAAAAAGAAATGGAGAAATATTAAAGCCTTTTGCTGTTATTTCTTTTTGTGGCTTCGATTCCAAAGAAAGTAAAACACCACAAGAAGTTGCTAATAAATTTGGAATACCTTGTATTAGCGTATATCCAAACGAAAACGCAGTAAATTATGGTGATGACTTACTTTTGGATCAAGCTGTATATTATAATGTTTGTAGTAAATTACAAAAGTATTATGATATAAATATAGACGATTTATTGTGTTCTAGTGAATTCTGAATTTAATGCTACTAAATAAAACAGGAAATTTAAATTTAAATTTCCTGTTTTATTTTATAATTCATTTACAAATTCCTTGAATTTATTTCCACGTTCTGCAAAGTTCTTAAATGCATCAAAGCTTGCGCTAGCTGGTGAAAGTAATATTATTTCTCCTGGTTTTGCTTTTTTGTTTGCTAATTTTACCGCTTCTCCGCAAATTTTCTACATAGCAGATTTCTACTTTTTCCCCATTTGGCGCTTTTCTAGTTGCTTCTTCTATTTTTGTTGCTGTAGGCCCTGTTAATATTAATGTTTGTACTTTGTTTGCTATTGCCTCCCCTACTTCTTTATAGTCTAAACCTTTATCTGAACCACCTGCTAATAATATAATGTTTTCATCGAATGCATTTAGCCCTGCTATTGTGCTTGCTGGACTTGTTCCTATCGAATCATTATACCATTTAACACTATTAATTTCTCTAACAAATTCTAGCCTATGTTCTACTCCATTAAATTCTTTTATAGCTTGAATAGCCGTTTCTAAATTTACTAGTGGGCTTGTTGCTGCTAATGCTGTACAAATATTTTCATAGTTATGTATTCCTCGTAATTTTATATCTTGTTTTTTTATTAAATGTCTTCTAACTCCATCTTGGCAATACTTTATTATTCCATCATTGTTATCATATATAAATCCATCTTCTAATTTTTCTTTACTACTAAAAAATATTACTTTTCCATTCGCTTCTTTTGCAAATTCACGAGTATATTCATTATCATAATTTAATACAACTATTCCATTCTCACTTTGGTGTTTAAATATATTTTTCTTTTCTTCTCTATATTCTTCATACGAACTATGTACATTTAAGTGGTCTGGAAATATGTTTGTTACAACACTAATTTCAGGGCTAACATCCATATTAGTTAGTTGAAAACTACTCATTTCTAATACTATTACATCTTCTGGTCTCATATCTTTTACTTCAGTAAAAATTGGTTTTCCTATATTTCCACCTAAATAACATTTATAGCCTGCTTTTTTTACAATTTCATAAATAATTGATGAAGTAGTTGTTTTTCCTTCTGTTCCAGTTATTCCTATTGTTTTACTAGGAGTTAATTTTAATACCATTTCAATTTCTGTTGTTACAATTGCTCCTCTTTCTTCTTCAGCTTTTATTTCTTTTCTGTAAGGCATAACACTAGGCGAACGGAAAATAATATCAAAACCTTTTAAATTTTCTAAATTATTTTCTCCACAAAAATATTGTATGTCATATTTATCTATCTTTTCTATTACATTATTATCTAATTCTTCTTTTGCTCTATTATCAAAAACAGATATTTTACAAGATAGATTATAAAAATAGTCTAAAAGTGGTAAATTGCTTACTCCTAGCCCTATAATTGCTATTTTCTTTCCGCTAGCAAATTTATTAAATTGTTCTAATTTTTCATTTTTAAATTCCATTTATTTTTCTCCTTTTTTTATTAGAAATTGGATGACGGTTGACATATTTCTAATTTTCTATTTATAATTTCGAATTTTCAATTTATATGTAGGGGCGATTAGCAATCGCCCACTCTTCGAAGAAATTGCTAGAAATTTTGTATTATTTTCTAATATTTTCATATATTTTTTTGGTAGTTTCTTTGTAGCATGGGCGATTAATAATCGCCCCTACATTTTCAAATTACTTTTCAATTTTTTATTAGTGTAAAAATAATATTTCTTTATACATACATTATTTCAATTTCTTTTATATATTTACAAACTTCATTTGTTGATTCCAATGCTGTTCTACATTCTGTAACATCAACTTTAATTGTATTTTCATATATTTTATAAAATCCAGATTTTTCTTGTAATTCGTCTCTTTTTGCAATATGCTCTTTTAATTCTCCTAAACTTACTTCTCCATTATATTGATTTAACTTTCTTTTTGCTCTTTCTTCTAAAGATGCTGTTATAAAAAAGTGGTAGTCTAAGTCAGGATATATTTCCATAAGTGCTCTTCCTGATACTATTACATTATATTTTTCTTTTAAATTATTTATGATGCTTCTTGCAAAAATAAACATTTGCATATTATTTGCCTTATTTGCTACAGTCGATACTGCAATTGATGTTTCTTTATTTTGTAATTTTTCTTCTTCTATTTTTTCATTTTCTATATATACTACACTTTCATTGTTTTCAAATTCTATTTTTACATCTAACTCTTCCATTAATTTTGTAATATCTATATTTTCTAATTCTTTAATATTTTTATTTTTGCTCATAAATGCATATACTATTCCTCTGTATAAATTTCCTCCATGAAAAATTATACTGTTGGGAATTTTAGAAAGTAATTCTCTACATATTGAAGTCTTTCCACTTCCTACTAAACCTTCTATTCCTATTACTATGTTTTTCATTTTTAATATTCCTTTCTCAAAACACAAAGCTGATTGTTAAAAAATAATTAAATTTTACACAGATAAAATTATAATTTTTTTCAACTATTTATAAAGGCATTATAACATATTTTTTGTATTTGTAAAATAGGATAATTTATATTTTTATTAAGTTTATGTAATTTGATTTTTGTGGATATATATTTAAGATATTAACAATGTTATTATTTATAGAATACAAAATAATAATTTTTTTGATAACAATTTTTCTAATTTCTTTTTTATTAATAATTTTTATTATATGAAATTTTCAAACGAAGTTCTTTTTTAATTCTTTGAGATAATGGAATTGAATAATTTGAAATATTGTCAATTGTTTGATAAAAATCCTCTGGAAACGAAGGAGATATGATTACTTTATTTTTAATAGGCAATTTTCATCTCCTTATTTTCATTGTTTCTATTATGTTCTTTTTCAATTCTTTCCATTAGCTCATCTAATTTTTTCATAAATACTTCAAATGGAATTCCTTCAATTTCTCCATTATCTAATTTTTCAGCAATTTCAGCAGCTTCCATTATTTTTCTTTCTTCATATTCTTCATATGACATAATATTGCCGTTTTCATTTCTAAAATCATACATGCTTGTAATCATTTTTTCTTGTTCTCCTTTTTTATATTTTATTATTCATTCTAACATAGAATTTTATACTTGTCAAACAAATATTCGCGACATTTTTTGACATATTATTTTTAGTATATATTTATATTTTTTAGGTCACAATATAAATAGAGTTAGAAAGGTGGTGCATTTTTATGTCAGAAAAAAATAATAAAAACAATAAAAATAATAACAATAATCAAAAAAATAACCAAAACAATCAAAACAGAAATAACAATAACGAGAATAACAATAATAATTGTAGATAAGAAAAAAACACTCCCACAAATATTAAATTTGTAGGAGTGTTTTTTTATACTTCAAAAGCTGTTATAAAGCAATATACTGCTATCCAAAACTTATATGCAAGTGAAGACCGAACATATACTTCATAATTAGTAAGCCATCTATGCTTATCCTCTGGAGTAATATGCCTATATCTTGGATCTTCATATATTATATATTTAGAAGATGAACTCTTCAAACATATTTCATGTGTCTTTGCTTTATGGATCTTTTCTAACCGTTTTAATACTTCTTTGCTAGTGCCTCTTGCCAAAACTTTACTGGCACTATCCAAAGGTAAGTCAAAGGCTTCAATGTTTTTTAATGTTACTTTAATCATTCTCGTCCCTCCCTAATTCTTTATCAAGTGAATTATTGAATCGCCTTTTTTCATCTTTGATTCTTAAGAATATTCTCTTAGGCAGACTAATAAAGAAACGAAATATAACTACTAGTACTTCTATTATAATTTTAATAATAAAAATAAAGTCTTCTAATATAGTACCTTCTTTTAAATATTGTATAAAATTCTCTATCATTGAACCTGTAAGAATAATAAATAGTAGTATCCATACAGCTATTATAAATCCTAAAAATGTTTCACCTGCATATGTTGCTGACGCTTCAATTAATGATAAAAATGTAACACCTATAAAGTTGCAAATTATCAGTAGCACTGGTAACCATACAATAAAAGAATAACGTTTTAAAATCACCTTTAATATAGCTTTTGTCCGTTTACTTTTTGTTCCGTTTGAAAATTCTTTCATATACAAAACCCTCCTTATATACTCATTTTTTTAAATCACTTATACTATATTACCATATTTTACATAATTTTGCAATACATCCTCTTATTTTTTAATGTTTAAAAATTTTAATTTTATTGTTGTATTATGTTAAATATTATGATATAAATATATTATAATTTCATTTTTTTAATTCTTACTATAACTCTATAGTAAAATTTCCAAATTTATTGATATTATTTATTTAAAATGTTATAATTTAGGAGGTGATAATTGTTGCCTATTGTTTCGCAATTTTATGGAATAATTATTAGTATGTTTTTTAATGATACTGATAGACATCATTTACCACATATTCATGTTCAATATGCTGAATATAGGTGTACTTTTGATTTTGATGGAAACATACTTTCTGGAAATATTCCAAATAGACAAAGAAAGTTAGTTGAAGCATGGATAGAAATTAGAAAAGAAGATTTAATTGCTTTATGGGGTGCTATTCAAAATGGTACTAATGGTTTTACTATTGAACCATTAAAATAATTTTAAAATTGGGGGCTTACAATATGGAAAATGAAATAGAAGAAATGCCTATTGAAGTTAAGGCATTAGAAGATTTTTTATTATATATTGAATTTCAAAATGGTGAGAAAAAAATATATGATATGAAGGAAATGTTAAAATTTGATTATTATAAGAATTTAAGAAATAGAGAAATTTTTAAAACTGTTTGTGTTTATGGGATAACTTTAAAATGGTCTACTGGTGAAGATATTGCACCAGAGAAGATTTATTTTGATAGTGTTCCTTTGGATGAGTTTTTTGGTGAAATTAAAGAAATGGAATAAATAAAAAGAAGCACACTACTTTTTAGGTAATGTGTTTCTTTTTATTACTTATCCAACTTCTATAAGTTTTGCAACAGTAATTTGGTAAATTCTTTTTGTTTTCTGCTATTAGGACCGTTCCTAATCTAACCAAATTATTATTGTTTGTTACTTGTGGTTCTTATCTATCTTGTTTCCGATTACGAACCGTCCCCAAAGCTACCCACCCTAGCTAGTCCAAATATTTCTTCAAAAACTTTCCTGTATAGCTTTGTTCATTTCTTACTATTTGCTCTGGTGAGCCTACTGCTATTATTTGACCGCCTTTGTCGCCACCTTCTGGGCCTAGGTCTATTATGTAGTCGGCTGTTTTTATTAGGTCTAGGTTGTGTTCTATTACTATTATGCTATTTCCTGTGTCTACTAGCCTTTGCAATATGTCTACTAGTTTGTGAACGTCTGCTATGTGAAGTCCAGTTGTTGGCTCATCTAAGATATATAGTGTTTTTCCAGTTGCTTTTTTTGATAGTTCAGTTGCTAATTTTACACGTTGTGCTTCTCCACCAGATAATGTTGTTGATGGTTGCCCTAGTTTGATATAGCCTAAACCTACGTCATATAGTGTTTGTATTTTATTTTTTATTTTTGGTAGGTTTTTGAAGAATTCTAGTGCTTCTTCTACTGTCATATCTAGTACGTCTGATATTGTTTTTCCTTTATATTTTACTTCTAAGGTTTCTTTGTTATATCTTTTTCCATGGCATACTTCACATGGCACATATACATCTGATAAGAAGTGCATTTCTATTTTTAATATACCATCTCCGTTACAAGCTTCACACCTTCCACCTGCTACGTTAAAGCTGAATCTTCCTTTGTCATATCCACGCATCTTTGCTTCATTTGTTCCTGCAAATAAGTCTCTTATAAAGTCAAACACTCCTGTATATGTTGCTGGGTTTGAACGTGGTGTTCTTCCTATTGGTGATTGGTCTATGTTTATTATTTTGTCTATGTTTTCTAGTCCTTTTACTTCTTTACATTTTCCTGGTTTTTCGTTTGAACCGTTTAAATCTCTTGCTACTGTTTTATATAGTATTTCATTTACTAGTGTGCTTTTTCCTGAGCCTGAAACACCTGTTACACATACAAATTGACCTAATGGGAATTTTACATTTACATTTTTTAGGTTGTTTTGATTAGCTCCCTTTACTTCTATT
Source organism: uncultured Clostridia bacterium (assembly GCA_948664205.1). Classification (GTDB taxonomy): domain Bacteria; phylum Bacillota; class Clostridia; order TANB77; family CAG-508; genus UMGS1663. The sequence continues at coordinate 8,072 of CAPNDH010000028.1, forward strand.
GCTTTACCATTTGATTTTCTTCTTTTTGAAGGAACTTTTATTTGCTTTCTTCCACTTAGGTAGTCTCCCGTGACTGAGCCCTCTACTTTTTTAATTTCTTCAGCAGTTCCGCTGAGCCATTACTTTTCCTCCATGTACTCCTGCACCTGGTCCTATATCTATTATTTGGTCTGCAGCATACATTGTGTCTTCATCGTGTTCTACTACTAGTACTGTATTTCCTAAATCTCTTAATTTTTTTAGTGTTGCTATTAGTTTGTCATTATCTCTTTGGTGAAGACCTATACTTGGTTCATCTAGTATATATAGTACTCCTGTTAGGCCAGAACCTATTTGTGTTGCTAAACGTATACGCTGTGCTTCCCCTCCTGATAAACTTCCTGCATTTCTTGATAGGGTTAAATATTCTAGCCCTACATCCATTAAAAATTGAAGCCTTTTGTTTAGTTCTTTTAAAATTTGGTCTGCTATCATTGCATCTTTTTTGCTTAAAGTTAAAGAATTTAGGTAATATTTTATTTTATCTATTGACATGTCTGTTAGTTCATTTATGTTTTTATCTCCAACTTTTACTGATAAGCTATTTTTACTTAAACGTGCTCCACTACATGTAGGGCAGTCGCTTTCGCTCATGTACATTTCGTAAAAATCTCTCATTCCTTGTGATTTTGTTTCACTATGACGTCTTTCTAAGGTTGGTATTACTCCTTCAAAAGGCTGTGAAAACTTTCTTGTTCCTGCAAACGAGGTATATTCGAAATCTATTACTTCATCTCCTGTACCATAAAGAATTTTTTCCATAAAATCTCGTGGTAATTTTTTTATTGGTACATCTTTTATTTTTACTCCATAGTGTTTTGCTATACTTTCAAAATACATTTTTGCCATAGTGTCGCCTTTTTTCATTGTGCTTGAACCAAAGGCTTTTACCCCATCATATAGTGTTTTATTTTTATCTGGAATAATTAAATCTTCATCCATTTTCATCAAAAAGCCTATTCCACTACAACTTGGGCATGCACCATATGGGTTATTAAATGAAAACATTCTTGGTGTTAGTTCCCCTATGCTAATTCCACAATCTGGGCAAGCATAGTTTCCGCTATATAATGTTTCTGTTTTGTTTGTAGCATCTTCTATTAAAACTAATTTTTCCGCATATTTAAAAGCCATTTCTATATCTTCTGCTAATCTACTTCTAATATCTTCTTTTACAACTAGCCTATCTATTATTAATTCAATATTGTGCTTTTTCTTTCTGTCTAAATCTAAGTCATCTGAAAGCTCTACCGTTTGACCATCTACCCTTGCACGTACAAAACCTTCTTTTTGGTAGCCTTCTAATTGTTTTACGAATTCTCCTTTTCTTCCTCTAACAATTGGTGCTAATACTTGAAGCTTTGTTCCTTCTTCTAGCTCCATAACCATATCTACTATTTGGTCTACAGTTTGTTTTTGTATTTTTTTACCACAATGTGGGCAATATGGTACACCTATTCTTGCATATAGTAAACGGATATAGTCATATATTTCTGTTACTGTACCTACTGTAGAACGTGGATTTTTAGAAGTTGTTTTTTGGTCTATTGATATTGCTGGTGAAAGCCCTACTATAGATTCTACCTCAGGTTTTTCCATTATACCTAAAAATTGCCTTGCATAGCTAGATAAGCTCTCTACATATCTTCTTTGACCTTCTGCATACAAAGTATCAAAAGCAAGTGATGATTTACCTGAGCCTGAAAGACCTGTTATTACTACCAACTTGTCACGTGGTATTTCTATATTTATATCCTTTAAGTTATGCTCTTTTGCGCCTTTAATTATTATTTTATCGTTCATTTTTTCCTCCCTTTCCCATTGGGGACGTTTCCAAATGGGGTATCTGTCACTTTTTGCTGAGACTGTTAAAGCTTTGCTTGTTACAGTCTCAGTATGCCGTAGCTGGGAATATTATACTATATTATTTTATAAAAAACAAGAGTTTGGTAATTATTTCCTGCAAACCAAAAAATCAACTTTAATTAAAGTTGATTTTTTGGTTGTATTATTCAATTTTGTATATTCACCTTTTCAGATTTTATTAAATCTCCTATTGTTATATATTGCCTTTTTAATGCTTCTTCAGAAAGTTTTAGTGGTATATTATCCCTTTTTACAACTAAATCTCCTATTTCAACACTACAATGTGAAACTTTTTTGTATTTTCTGCCTTTTGTAGGGTCTATATAGCTATATCCATCTTTTTCTTTAATTTTTCTTAAAATTTTGCAACTATCGAAGTAGCATTTTGTATTCCAGCCCGCTGTCCAAAATGTATTTCCAAAATACTCTATATCATAACATATATACATTTCACAACCTACCAATTCATTTAAAGGTATTCTGGTATTTAAAAATTCTTCCTGTTCCCGTCTTTCTTTTTCTTGTTTTCTTTTTTCTAAATATCTTTTAAAAATATTCATTTTGTGCCCTCCTTTAATTAAAATAAGGTTTATATAATTGTTTACGTTGTTTAGAATTATATTATAAATTTATGTCAATGTCAACAAATATAGATTATTTATTAATTTTTTATTGCTTTTTATGTAAATATCTGTTATAATTAGCTTATTGTAACGTATAAATATATTTTTCTAATAATTATAAGGAGGATTAATTTATGATGAAATTACGGAGATGGAGTTCTTTAAACAAAGCTGAGAAGCTTGGAAGGAAAAATGCTTTTAAGAGTATGCTTATACTTGCTACCCCTATATTTTTTTTAATATTACTTCTTATATTATATGCTTCAGCAATTTTCAAACTAAGTTTTATTAGCACTATAGTACATCTACTATCCTACAAAGCACCACTATTATTAATTCTTTTTTTACTTCTTCAGTTTGGTTGTCCTACCTTTTACTATTTTACAATAAGAAAAGATGCAATAAACTCTGCTTATGATAAATTAGGAAAAGATTATAGCAAAAAGCTTGCTGAGAAAATGTTGGTGCGTGGTAAACCTACTAAAGTAAATCTTCTTAAAACGCGTTATAGTCCTTACACAGACTTTATTTTAAAGGATTTACCTAGTAGAGGAGTTGACTATTATGCTGTACTCGAAGTAAATCAGAATATCATTGTAATTTATCCAAAATTTTCAGATGAAAATGAAGCTGATTTCTTTGACGATATTAGTAATGAAAGAAGGAATAGATTTGATTTCATTGAAATGGAGGAATTTAGCTCTTTTTGTGAAGTATTGGATGATTAAAACTTTAAGGAGGTAAGCTTTATGACAAATTACAGCGGTTATTTGGAAAAAAGAATGGAAACTGAAGCAGTATGGGGATTATTCTGTTGTTATGAAAAAATCACCTTAACTAAAGCTCGGCAACTTCGTAAGCTTGGCTTTGAGGTAACAGATTCAAAAAATTCTGAGTCTTCCCCCAGAATACACAGAATAGCTTGGAAAGATTCAGTGGTTAACTGTACGAATGTTCATGCTTTAGATCCTAAAAGTTATGCCTATACTTGGCCTCAGAAACTTTGGATTATTGCAATGCAGAACAGAAAGTTGTTAGATTAATTCTCATCATAATACAAAAAGATTCAACCAATTAAAAGGTTGAATCTTTTTGTATTATTTTTCCTGGGATTCCTACTACTGTCGAACTTTGTGGTATATCTTTTAATACTACTGAGTTTGCCCCTATTTTTACATTATTTCCTATTTTTATTGGACCGAAGTACCTTTGCTCCACACCCAACTATTACATTATTTCCCAAGTCCGGGTGCCTTTTATTCTTATCTTTTCCAGTTCCACCTAAAGTTACATTGTGATATATTGTACAATTATTTCCAACTGTAGCTGTTTCCCCTATTACTATTCCCATTCCATGGTCTATAAATAATCTTCTTCCTATTTTAGCTCCTGGGTGTATTTCTATTCCTGTAAAGAATCTTCCAAGCTGTGAATTTAACCTCGCTAGAAAGAACAGTTTATGCTTGTATAAAAAGTGTGATATTCTATGAAATACTAAAATGTGAAAGCCGTGGATATAAAATTATTACTTCTAATACATTTCTAGAAGCGGGGTCCTTTTTTTGTATATTTTTAGCATCTTCGTATAATTCTTTAAAAAAATTCATATATATCACCTTTAGTATTATATGAATTTTTAATAAAAATGTTATTAGTGCTTGTAATTTATGTTAATGTATAGTATAATCCTATTATAATTCGTAAATCACTTTCATTAAATAATTTTAAAGGAGGTATATTATGAATCATAAATGTGAAGTCTTAGCAATGAAAAACTATAGTTTATCGCACTTATATGTTTGTAAAATATTTGAAGTCAAAACTAAACGTCAAATTGGTGTTAGAATACTATATAGAATATCTTTTTTCGAATCTACATTTATAGATCCATCTACTTTAGAAATATTTTATAATAATATTCATGATAGTAATGTAATTCAAAATAACTTTTATTGTAAAATTTGCAATACAATAGATTCTACAATAAAAAGTCCTCGCTATGAAAAAATGTTTAAAAAAAGTTACTTGATAAAAGAAGAAATTGAGGAGCTTAATGAAATAATTTCAGAAACCTATTTTCAAATAAGGAGGGTACGCTATGATGTTATTTAAAAAGTTTAAACGGTTTGAGGTAAGCAAGTTATTTATTTGTGCGATTTATAGAGCTGATAATCTTCGATATAAGTCTTATTTTGGAATGATTGGTGAATATGAATCGTTATGGAACAAATGTTTCTTAGGTATAAGAATTTTATATGGTAATGGTAAAATTCTTAAAGATCCTATCTATGATACCGAGTATGTAGCTGAAGTTGATTCTTTGAAACCGCATAAAAATCTTTACTACAAAAAACTTGCAAATATTGCAGATATTTTTGATATAACAATTGGTAAAAAAACAAAGATATCACTGACTAAAATTGAAGAACTAAATTCTATTTTAAAAGTAGAATATGATAGACAGGAAAATAAATAAAATCAAAGAGTTGCAACCTAATTTGGTTGCAACTCTTTGATTTTATCACGTATTTCTGCAGCTTTTTCGAATTCCATTGCTTGAGCATATTTTAGCATCTCATCTGTTAATTTATCTATTATTTCTTGCATGCTTGCTTCTTCTGATAGATTGTATTCTTCTTGTGCCTCTTCTATTATGCTTGCTTTTATTGTGTCTCTTATTGATTTTTTAATTGTTTGTGGTACTATTCCATGTTCCTCATTGTATTTTGATTGTATCGCTCTTCTTCTGTTTGTTTCTGTAATTGCTTTTTCCATACTTTCAGTTAATTCGTCTGCATACATTATTACTTTTCCTTCAGTATTTCTTGCAGCACGTCCTATAGTTTGTATTAGTGAACGTTCTGAACGTAGAAAACCTTCTTTGTCAGCATCTAATATTGCTACTAATGAAACCTCTGGAATATCTAAACCTTCTCTTAAAAGGTTTATTCCTACTAGCACATCAAATTCACCTAAACGCAAATCTCTTATTATTTCCATTCTCTCTAGTGCTTTTATGTCTGAATGCATATATCTTACTTTTATTCCTATTCCAGCTAAGTAACTACTTAAATCTTCTGCCATTTTTTTAGTTAGTGTTGTTACTAATACTCTATCCCCATTTTCTATTCTTTGCCTTATTTGTTCAATCAAGTCATCCACTTGGTTTGCTACTGGTTTTACTTCTATTATTGGATCTAATAGTCCTGTTGGACGTATTATTTGCTCTACTACATTTCCCTTTGAATGTTCTTTTTCATAATCTGCTGGTGTTGCACTTACAAATATACATTGGTTTATTCTTTGTTCAAATTCTTCAAATTTAAGTGGTCTATTGTCAAAGGCTGATGGAAGTCTAAAACCATATTGTACTAACGATTCTTTTCTCGCTCTATCCCCATTATACATTGCCCTTACTTGTGGAACTGTTGCATGAGATTCATCTATTAGTAGTAAAAAGTCTTTTGGAAAGTAATCAAATAATGTAAATGGTGGGCTTCCTTCTTCCCTTCCACTTATATGCCTTGAATAGTTTTCTATTCCTTGGCAGAAGCCTGTTTCTTTCATCATTTCTATATCAAAGTTTGTTCTTTCTTCTATTCTTTGAGCTTCTATTAGCTTTCCTATTGATTTAAAGTATTCTACTCTTTCTTCTTTTTCCTTATCAATAGTTTCTATTGCTCTTTCCATTTTTTCGCTAGTTGTTACATAGTGTGAGTTTGGGAATATTATAACATGATTTCTTGTAGCCTCTACTTTACCTGTTAATGGGTTTATTTCAGATATCTTTTCTATTTCATCTCCCCAAAACTCCACACGTATTGCTGTTTCAGATTCATCTGATGGATATATTTCTACAATATCTCCTTTTGCTCTAAATGTTCCCCTTTTAAAATCTAGTTCATTTCTTGTATATTGCATGTTTATTAGCTTTTTAAGCATCTTATTTCTTTCAACCTGCATACCTGGTCTTAAAGAAACTGCCATATTTTCATAATCAATAGGGTCACCTAAACCATATATACATGAAACAGATGCAACTATTATTGTATCTCTTGTTTCAAATAAAGAAGCTGTTGCACTATGGCGAAGCTTGTCTATTTCATCATTTACTGAAGAATCCTTTTCTATATATGTGTCTGATTGTGGAATATAGGCTTCGGGTTGGTAGTAATCATAATAGCTTACGAAGTATTCAACGTTATTCTCTGGAAAGAACTCTTTGAATTCTGAATATAGTTGCCCTGCTAATGTCTTATTATGTGCTAAAACGAGTGTTGGCTTCTGCACTTTTTGAATAATATTTGCCATTGTGAAAGTTTTTCCGTGAGCCTGTAACTCCCAGAAGTGTCTGAAATTTCTTGCCTTCTTCTATTCCTTTTGATAGATATTCTATTGCCTGTGGTTGGTCACCTGTTGGTTTATATTCTGAATGTAATTTAAACATCTTATCTCCTTTTAATTTATACTTTATCAATTTTAATTATTTATAAATATTTTATTATAGGTACAATTTTTTTCTTATTAATAGCATATCTTTTGTTTCCCATGTCTATCAGTTATTAAATTTTTCTTTAGACTGAATTTTCATTTAATTGTTCTTTAAAATACAACACATTTTAAATAAATATTCTAAATTTTATTTTATCTTGTATTCATATATTTATTTTAGTCTTAAGTAACCTAATTCCTCCCAATAATTATATGCTAAGTTTAATTTAAACACTACTTTTGGCTTAGCTCCAGCTCTATTTTTGTCTACTACACATACATAATATCTTACATCTGGATCTTTTGAAACTTCTAGGTCATAAAATTTTGTATCTACCTCATTTAATGAATATTCATATTTGTGTAAATCTTCATTATGGATTTGTTTTATTAAGCATAATATATCTAATACTTCTTTTACTGTTCTGCTTACTGCTAAGTCATTGACATTTACATTTATTGGCAATGTTTCAGACTCTGCAAGCTGTATTGATGAAGCTATAAATATATTTAAGTCTTGTGCTAGATTTGAAAGAATAGTTGCTGTTCTTTTTATTTCTTCACCATTTCCAATATTTTCTGTATCTGTTTTTAGAGTATCATAAAATACATATTCTATTTGTTCTTTATAATAATAATTTAAAATTACTTTTTCCAATTCATCATTTGTATGATTTGTTAAATTCACAAAATATATTGAATTTCTCACTTGTTCTTCAAGCCAGTTTGTTGCTTCTATTGTATTATTAAACTCACTAGAAACTTTTTCTAATCTTTTTGCAAATTCTCTTTGCGTTTCATTTTCTTTTTTTAATACAAAGCCTTCTTCATCTTTTTCTACATTTGCATCTTTATCAGGTCTAAATTTAAATTCAAGAATTTCTCCTTCTGTTTTGCATAGTTTTTGATTATGTAGTTTTTGGATTTTTTCATTATTAAGTATTGTTGTTATTAAACATAATTTCATTTTTTCTTCTGACATTTCATTTGAAATTATTAATACTTTTTTATTATGTAATAATGCCAAATTTGCTGATAAATTAATTGTAAATCTACTTTTACCAGAGTTAGATGGCATAGCATATACAAAAGTTTCCCCTTTCCTAATTCCTTTAAACACACTACTTAATATAGGAAATGGAAGTTCTAAACCTTGTGTTAAATTGTTTTCCCCTGAAATTAGGAAATTTGTAATGTCATCATTTAAAACAGATCTTCTATATTTTTCTGTTGCTGTTATTTGTTCTATTGCACTTTTTGTATCTTCTATTGTCATTTTGTCATATAGTTCATAATTTACAATATCAGCAATCATTTCTTTTGTCTCTTTTATTGGATTATGAATATAGTTTTTTCTAATTTCAAATAGTTTTCTTAATTCTACATATATTTTTTCAAAATTTACCTTTAAACTTCTTCCCTTTTCTTTTAACATTTGTTTTAAATCATATGTATCTGGACTTTCTTTTGGAAAGTTAAAGCCTTCTTTTGCTATTTCTGGTGTGTATTCTTGACCATCTATAAAAATTGCACCTTTATATAAATTTAATATTTTTGCACTTTCAAAATAACAATCTTTTTTCTGTATATAGTACATAGATATAGCTTTAGGATTTGCTAATAATAAACTAATAAATTGTTCTTCTAATTTTTTGTTGCTTAATTTTTTTGGATAGCTAGCATCTTCTTTTTGTTCTTTAATTATATTATCTGAAATATTATCCTCAGTTTCTTCATATTCTATTTCATTAATTTCTTCTTTTTCTTCTTTTACTTGTTTTTTGTATTCAATTCTTCCTTCTTCTTGTATTCTTTGAAGCTCTTTTATTGCATCTATGTAATTTTCTTCTTTTATTAATCTTCTAACATTTTCAACATCTTCTTTATTATCTTTTGTAACTTTGATATTTTTTACTACATCTAGTATTTTATTAATTTTATCTTTATCCATGGTTATTCTCCTTTATAATTACTCATAATAAGTATATATATAATGATTTTGTATTTCAAGTATTTTTATATAACATTTGTGTTACAATTTAGAATACAACTATTAAAATCCGCTCCCAGTAAGTAATATAAACAAAGTTTGTGAATTTTTTCAGCTTGACTTTTACAGATATATTGTGTATTATGATTACAATATTTTTTAGGAGGTTTTAATTATGTCAAAAATTTCAAAAATAGTTATATTTTTATTAATAATATTATTATCTGTTTGTACATTTTCTCTTGCAACAGATATAAATATGAATATTACAGAGCAAAGTAATACTTCTAATAGTAGTAATGTTTCTACTTATTCAAATAATGTAAATTCAAATAATTATAATAATACAGTAAATTATAATATAACTTCAAATGATAGCAATTCTTCTAATAGAGTTACTGATAGTTCTAATTCAAATAGAAATTTAAGCCTAGAGACTGAAGCTTCGCAAACTCAAGTTAGTAATATTTCAAAAAGTGATGTTGATAACGGTTTAAGTTTATCAAATGTTTTAAATATTTTACTTATTGTTGTTGGCGTTGTTTTAATATTACTAAGTATTGCAATATTAATAAGATTAAATTCATAATTTTTAAGTTATTTTTTCCCTGTATAATTTATCGTTATTTTTTTAATAATAATAATGACTTTAAATTATATAAGGAGGTAAATTATGAAAAAGAAATTTTATATAATTGCATTATTAATAGTTAGTATGCTTATTTTATCTTTTTCTTATACATTTGCTGCAAATGAACCACAAGCTGTACAAGGTATTAGAAACGTAGTTGGTGGAGCTGAAAATATTGTAGAAGATGCTGGTAAAGGTATAGTAGATGGGGTAAGGAATGTTACATCTGGTGGAGAAAATATGATGGAAAATGCAGCTAGAGATGTCCAAAATGGAGCTCAAGATGCTGGAAACCGTATAACAGGTGCTATGACAGATGATAATTATGATGCTACAAGAACTACTACAAGAAGTGCTGATGTTAATAATGGTGAAGGAACATTTCTTGGTATTAATGGTACAACTTGGGCATGGCTTATAATTGCAGTTGTTGCTGTTGCAATTATTGCTCTTATATGGATGTATGTTAGACAAAATAATAATTGGTGTTAGAATAGATATATGGACACATTTTATGAGAGAGTGTATAATAAAT
>CAPNDH010000029.1 GCA_948664205.1 uncultured Clostridia bacterium
AGGGCTGTCGGGACTTCATTACAAAAATAAAATATATTACTTACTTCGCGCTACTCTATAACTTAAAATAACGTACTTTCCTATTATATGAAAAAAGGGGGCGCCCTTTGGTAGCGACCCATACAATAATAATTATTCACTATTCATTATTCATTCTTCACTATTCACTAACTATTATGCTTTCTCCTGTCATATCTTGTGGTTTTTCTAGTCCCATTATTTCAAGCATTGTTGGTGCTAAATCTGCTAGTTTTCCTTCTTTTAACTTTGCATTTTCCATTCCTACTAATATTAGTGGTACTGGGTTTGTTGTGTGAGCTGTGTGTGGCTCTCCTGTTTTGTAATCTACCATTTGCTCAGCATTTCCATGGTCTGCTGTTATTAGTAGTACACCTTCTTGTTGATTTACTGCCTCTACAACTTTTCCTAAGCACTCATCTACTGTTTCTATTGCTTTTATTGCTGATTCTAAGCTACCTGTATGGCCAACCATATCTGGGTTTGCATAGTTTAGTATTATACAATCATATTTTTTAGAATTTATTGCTTCTACTACTTTTTCTGTTACTTCAGGTGCACTCATTTCTGGCTTTTGATCATATGTTTCTACTTTTGGTGAAGGTACTAGTATTCTATCTTCTCCTTCATATTGTTTTTCTTCTCCACCATTAAAGAAGAATGTTACATGTGCATATTTTTCTGTTTCTGCTATTCTTAGTTGTGTTAATCCTTGTTTTGATATATATTCTCCAAATGTATTTTTTAGTTCTTCTTTTTTGAAGGCTATGTGTACATTTGGCATTGTTTCATCATAGCTTGTCATACATACATAGTATAAATCTAAATCTTTTTTTGTTTTGAATTCATTAAAGTCTTTATCTACTAATGTTCTTGTTATTTCTCTTGCTCTATCTGGTCTAAAGTTAAAGAATATAACTGAGTCGTGTTTTCCTATTGTTGCTACTGGCTCTTCTCCATTTGTAATAATTGTTGGAAGTATAAATTCATCAAATATTTCTTTCTGGTATGAATCTTCTACTGCTGATATGCTTGATACCGCTTTTTCTCCTTCACCTTCTACTAGAGCTTTATATGCTTTTTCTATTCTTTCCCATCTTTTATCTCTATCCATAGCGTAGAATCTTCCTGATATACTTGCTATTTTTCCAATGCCTTTTTCTTTCATCTTTTCTTCTAATTCTGATACATAGCTTTCTCCTGATGCTGGAGGAGTATCTCTTCCATCCATAAAGCAGTGTACATATACATCTTCAAAATCTTTTCTTTTTGCAAGTTCTAGCAGTCCAAATATATGGCGAATATGACTATGAACACCTCCATCAGATAATAAGCCCATTATATGAAGTTTTGAGCCATATTTTTTACAGTTTTCTATTGCATTAATAAATTCTGGGTTACTAAAAAAATCTCCATCTTCTATTGATTTTGTAATTCTTGTTAATTCTTGGTAAACTACTCTTCCTGCTCCTATATTTGTATGACCTACTTCTGAGTTCCCCATTTGTCCATCTGGAAGTCCTACATTTAAACCACTTGTATATATGTCAGTTGTTGGACATGTTTTCATTAGTTTATCTATATTTGGTGTGTTTGCAAGTTTTACAGCATTTGCATTTTCGTTTTCGTTTTCTCCAAAACCGTCTAGTATCATTAGCATTGTTAATTTGTTTTTCATTTTGTTTTTACCTCCTGATTAGAAGTTAGAAGTTGGAGGTTGGAAGTTGGAAATTCAAGTTGTTTCTTTGGAGTAATTACTTTATTTCTGACTTCTAATTTTTATTTTAACTAAAAATATATCCTCTTCTTTTTCTAATTTATTACTTATTTCATTTTTCGTTTTATTTTTTTCTTTTGTGTTCTTATTTATATTATATCTATAGTTCTATTTCTTCTGCTTGTTTTGTTCTAAAATTCTCTATGTTCTTCTTTATGCCATTTATTACTGGTGATATTTCACTTAAATTATTTACACTTATGTTTTGATTTAATATTTCTTCACTTTGATACTTTTCTTGCATTTCTTGTAGGTTTTGAATTCTCGCTATTCTTGTAACTCTTACAATTCTCTGTCTAAATGCTTTTTCTCGTTCTCCCATTTTTTATTCCTTTCTATGTGGATGTCAGAAGTCGGAGGTCGGATGTCAGCTTTTGCGTAATTTCTTCGAAGTACAGTCCATTGGCTTTTCATAACTTATCTCTAACTCGCTACTTGCTCGAAGAGCTAAGAAAATAATCGACCCTATATCTATTTTTAATTCACTGTATTTTGGGCGAAATTCAGGAAATTCTCTTTGGTATTCCTAACCGATTTAGCCCCTACATTTATAATTTAATTCATGCTATTAAATTGTATTTCATATTTATTCTGTAGCCATTATAATGTTTTTAAATTCTTCTACTTTTAGGCTTGCTCCACCTACTAATGCTCCATCTATGTCTGATGTTTCAAATAGTTCCTTAGCGTTTGAGGCTTTTACGCTTCCTCCATATAGTATAGATACTTTATTTGCAACTTCTTCTCCATATATTTTTTCTATTTCTTTTCTAATTTCTTTTATAGAATTATTTGCATCTTCTGATGTTGCTGTTTTTCCGGTTCCTATTGCCCATATTGGTTCATATGCTATTATTGTATTTTTTACTTGTTCTTCGTTTAAACCTTCTAGTGCAAGTTTAGTTTGATTTGTTATTATTTCACTTGTTTTGCCTAGCTCTTTTTGTTCTAAAGTTTCACCTACGCATACTATTGGTTTTAAGTTATATTTAAAGGCTGATTTTACTTTTTTGTTTACAGTTTCATCTGTTTCTGCAAAATATTGTCTTCTTTCTGAATGCCCTATTATAACATATTCTACATTTATGACCTCAAGCATCTTCCCTGAAACTTCTCCTGTATATGCTCCTGTTTCTTCCCAGTGCATATTTTGTGCACCTATCTTTATATTTGTATTTTGAGCTGTTAATAGTGAATAAAAAAGGTCAGTATATGGTACACATAGTACTATTTCACTTTTAGTTTCTCTAACACTTTCTGAAAGTCTTGTTATAAAGTCCATCGCTTCATTTGGAAGCATATTCATTTTCCAATTTCCTGCAATTATCTTTCTTCTTGGCATAATTTTGTTTCCTCTCCTTGTTCTTTATATACTCTAATTTCCTCTTTTTTGTTTTGCTTTTCTTGCATAATTTCAAAAATTCTATCTTGTTCATCTGTATGCTCTGTTCTCATAAGATTTGTATATTTTTGAATTTTTCTTAACATTCCTATATTTTCTATGTATTGTGCACTTTGTATTTCTGATTCATTTGTTGTTTTTAATCTATTATTTATTTCATTACTAGTTAAATCAATTTCTACATGATATACATGACATATTGTACCTTTAAAATCTTTGTGAGGAGTTGGTATATCTTCTACATTTTCTACTTTTTTTATCTCCCCTTGACTAATTCCTAATTTTTCATACATCTGGCGATATATGGTTTGCATAGGAACTTCTCCAGCTTTCATATGTCCTGAGCACAAATCATATTTTTCTGGATCTAATTCTAAATCTTTTTTTCTTTTTAATAATAATACATTTCCTTCATTATTTGTTATTATTGCTGATACAAATTCTTTATCCATATTAAACATCCCTTTTATTTATATATATTCATATTTTAAACTATTGGTTTCCGATTTTGGGCAGTTCCTAATCTATTCAGATTATTTTTTGTTTGTTCTTTTTTAAACTTTTCTATCTTGTTTCTGATTAACAACCGTCCCAAATCTAATCATTATTAATTATTAATTCTTCATTATTCACTATTCATTATCGTTTAGTGCTTCTATTCCTGGTAGTTTTTTGCCTTCTAAGAATTCTAAACTTGCTCCTCCACCTGTTGATATATGTGTCATTTTGTCTGATAAACCGATTTTTTCTACCGCTGCTGCGGAGTCTCCTCCACCTATTATTGTTATTGCCTCATTTAAGTTTGCTAAGCATTTTGCTATTTCATTTGTTCCATTGCTAAACTTCTCGTATTCAAATAATCCAAGTGGCCCATTCCATATAATTGTTTTTGCATTTTCTAATTCTTTTTTAAATAGTTCTACTGTTTTTGATCCTATATCTAAACCTTCCCAACCTTCTGGTATTTCACTTGATGCTACTTCTTTAGTATTTGCTTCTGGGCTAAATTCGTCTGCTACTATATTATCTATTGGTAATAGTAATTTTACGTTTTTCTCTTCTGCTTTTTTTATTAAGCTTTGTGCTAATTCTAATTTATCTTCTTCACATATAGATTTTCCTACATTATATCCCATAGATTTAAAGAATGTGTACGCCATTCCTCCACCTATTATTAATGTATCTACTTTTTCTAGTAAACTATCTATTACACCTATTTTGTCTGAAACTTTCTTTCCTCCAAGTATTGCTACAAATGGTCTTTGTGGGTTTTCTAGTGCATTTCCTAAAAATTCTAATTCTTTTTCTATTAAAAAGCCTGAAACTGCTGGTAAGAAGCTTGCTACTCCTGTTGTTGAACTATGCGCTCTATGTGCTGTTCCAAATGCATCATTTACATATATATCTGCAAAGCTTGCTAATTTCTTTGATAGCTCTTCATCATTTTTTTCTTCTCCTGCTTCAAACCTTACATTTTCTAAAAGTACTATTTCTCCTTCTTTCATATTATTAGTTAATACTTTAGCACTTTCTCCCACTACATCTTCTGCTAATTTTACTTGTATATTTAATAATCTTGAAAGTTCTTCTGCTACTGGCTTTAGTGAAAATTCCTTTTTGAATTCTCCCTTTGGTCTTCCTAAATGTGAGCAAAGTATTACTTTACAACCCATTTCTAATAAATATTTTATAGTAGGAAGTGCTGCTACTATTCTTCTATTGTCTGATATTTTTCCTTCTTCATCAAAAGGAACGTTGAAGTCACATCTTACAAGTACTTTTTTATTTTTCAAATCTATATCTCTGATAGTTTTTTTGTTCATTAAAAACCTCCAAATATTTTTATATTTTTTTAAATATGTAGGGGCGATTAATAATCGCCCGCTCTTCCAAGAATTTGCTAAATTTTTTAGAGTATTTTCTCTGTAGCACGGCGATTAAGCTAACGCATAACTTATCTGTAACTCGCTTTGCTCGAACATCTAAGAAATAATCGCCCCTACATCCAATTTAATTATTCACTATTCACTATTCATTCTTCACTATTCACTGCGAGCGAAGCGAGCACTTTAATCTCTACTTGCCATATATACTGCTAAGTCAACTAATTTATTTGAATATCCCCATTCATTATCATACCAAGCTACTAATTTTACAAATGTGTCTGTTAATTGTATACCTGCTGTTGCATCGAATATTGATGTGTGTTCATCGTTTATGAAGTCTGATGATACTACTGCGTCTTCTGTATATTCAATTATTCCTTTCATTTCGTTTTCTGATGCTTTTTTCATAACTGCGCATATTTCTTCCATTGTAGCTGGTTTTGCTAGGTTACATGTTAAGTCTACTACTGAAACATCTACTGTTGGTACTCTAAATGCCATACCTGTTAATTTTCCATTTAATTCTGGTATAACTTTTCCTACTGCTTTTGCAGCTCCTGTTGATGATGGTATAATGTTGGCAGCTGCTGCTCTACCACCTCTCCAATCTTTTTTAGATGCTCCATCTACTGTTTTTTGTGTTGCTGTTGTTGAGTGTACTGTTGTCATTAACCCATCTACTATACCAAAGTTATCATTTATTACTTTTGCTAAAGGCGCTAAACAGTTTGTTGTACATGATGCATTTGATACTATGTTCATACTTGGGTCATATTTTTCATTGTTTACCCCCATTACAAACATTGGCGCATCTTTTGATGGTGCACTTATTATTACTTTTTTAGCTCCACCTTTTATATGAGCTTCTGCTTTTTCCATAGTTGTAAATACTCCTGAGCATTCTAATACATAATCTACTCCATCTTTTCCCCATGGAATATTTGCTGGGTCCATTTCATTATATACTTTTATTTCTTTTCCATTTACTACTAATGTATTTTCTTTTGAAGATACTTCTCCTTCAAATTTTCCGTGTATTGTATCATATTTAACCATGTATGCCATGTAGTCTGCTGTAATAAATGGGTCATTTATTGCTACTACCTCTACTTCTTCCTTTTTTAAAGCTGCTTGGAATGCTAAATTTCCAATTCTTCCAAAACCATTAATTCCTATTTTTACTGACATAAAAAATTCCTCCTTAAACCTTTTTTATATTATTTACTAACATTGTTATTTTATACCAATTAAATATAGTTTGCAAGTATTTATATGCATAATTTTAGTATATTTTTTATATTCTTAGGAAAGTCATCCACGATAGTGGTGAGTTTCCTTAGAAGATGGTTATGGAAGAATTAGATTTTCTTAGCGAAGAATGAGCTTAGAAAATTTTATTCTTGTTTTTTTGTTTTTTCTTTACCTTTTTTATTTTTTTATGATATAATAATATTATATAACATATGAAAATGAATAAAGGATGTGATTCTATGCAAAATAATATTTTAGATATTCCACAAGAATCAACCATAGATACTAAATTTGAAGTAAAGCTGGACCATAATGACAATTCTTTTTATATTGATACTTTAGATGATGTATCTAACAAATTAAGTGAGGATAATAATTTAATTAATAATATAGATACAAAAACAGATTGTTTGGCTTTAACTGTTAGAGATAACTATCATATTGTAGTTGTTAAAAACTTTTTTAAAAAGGGCTTTAGAGTTTCGTGGAAGGTTGCTTTAAGTATTTTTACTATTAACTTTTTGAATATGTTTCTATAAAAAAACAAGAAAAATCTGAAGATTTTTCTTGTTTTTATTATTCTCTTTCTCCTTGTTCCTTCTTTTCTTTATCATGTTTTTCTTTTAAGTATTGTTTTACTCTATTTTTATACCTCATATTTGCTTCTTTATTTCTTTTTCTTACTCGTAATTGCCTTTCTTTTATTATGTCTTTATCTTTGTTTTTTGCAATCGAAAATCTTACATTTTCAATATCTGCCATTTCTCTTAGCGTTAAATCTGATATATGAGAATATTTTGCTAAGTATCCTAA
Source organism: uncultured Clostridia bacterium (assembly GCA_948664205.1). Lineage (GTDB taxonomy): Bacteria > Bacillota > Clostridia > TANB77 > CAG-508 > UMGS1663. The sequence goes on from CAPNDH010000029.1 coordinate 7,148, forward strand.
CGCTTCTTTTGTGCCGTAATATCCTTGATATAATTTTGTAATTAAATATAGTGCTTTACTTCTATCTGGGTATTTTTCTAAATTTCTTATTATTTCTGGTACTTCTTCTTTAGTTAATTCTCCGTTATCTATTCTTTTTATTACTTGCCTTGAATACTCTCTTTGCTCTTTCCTTAATTGCTCCATTTTTACTTTTTGTTCATCTTCTCTTTTTTCTATATATTCTTTTGCATCTAGTCTTTTTCTGAAATTTGATATTTTCTCTTCTAATGTATCTTCATTTTCTACTAAATGTCTAGATTTATTTAATTCTTGTATTCCTCTTTCTTCGCTACCCTTCATAGCATAAAATAATTCTGATAAGAATAATGCAGTTTCTGTATTGTTTGGATATTTATATAATTCTTGTTTTATTTCTTCTAATTTTTTATTATTTACTTGTCCATCTAAAAACATTTTTGTTATGCTTTGCATATATTCTTGCTTTGCTTCTAACGAGTATCGTTCTGGCTCAGCTTGTTTTCTACCAAACTCTTTTTGTTCTTCTTCTAGTGAATATTGTTCTTCTTGTTCTACGTCTTTTTTACCAAATTCTTGTTGTTCCTGTTCTAACATATTTTGTTTAGCAATTTGAACAAATTCTGGTTGTTCTTCTTTCTTTACTCTTGAAACTTTATCTCTTATTTTTCCTTCTTTTCTTAGTTGTTCTAACCTCGCTTCTATTCTTTCCTTTTGCTGATTTGCTCTTTTATCATTTGGATATTGTGATAGTATTTGTGCATTATATTCTATTGCTTTTTCTGCATTTCTTCCTCTTAATTCTAGCTCTGCCATTGTATATAATATTGATATACTATTAGGGTTTTCTTCTAATGCTTTTTGACCGAATATTCTTCCAACATCATATTCTCTTTTTACCATATAAGATTTAATCATTTCATTTATAGCCATTTTATTATTAGGCTCTATTTCTAATATTTCAAGTGCAATATTACTTATTTGGTTTGCTATTTCCATTTTATTTTCTTGATTAACTTGCTTTTTTAATTGTTCTATTCTATTAAATTGATTTCTTATTTTTTGAATTTGTGATTCTTCTAATTTCATACTTTTTCTCCTCATTTTTTAAACTTTTTTTAATATTCTATTTACATTGTTTTTTATTTTATTAAATATTTGTACTATTATATTATCTGAAATTACTGTTAATGCTAAGTCGTTTTTTCGTTTTATTTCTGCTTCTTTTAGTATTAGTTTTTCTTCTTTTTCCTTATAATAATTCTCATAATATTGTAAGAAATATTCTTGATTTTCATTTGTATAAAACCCTATTAGTTCTTTAAAGTCTTCCAGCTTATTTTTATATAATTGTATGTCTTGCAAATTTTGTATTCTATTATAAAGCCTGTTAAAATACATTGTAAATATGCTCATTTGAGAGTCCATATATAATTTTCTTATCAGTTCTTCTTTTTGGTAAATTTCATTCAAATATTCATTTATATTTAAGTATCCTTCTTCTGTTTTAGTTTTTATTAACCTTTTTATACCTATTATTTCTTCTGATGCATATAGCATATCGTCTAAATTATTTTGTATACTTGTATAACTTGTTTCTCCTATTTCTTCTATTCCATCTATTATAAATTCATCTGTAGAATATATTGTACTTTTTACTAATGTTTTTTCTTTTGACATAAATAAAAGTTGTAATAATATATTACATATTAATGGGTATTTGTTTCTACTATACGTATTTACTTTTATTCCATAAGCTTCAATATATCGTTCTTCTTCATTAAATATTTTTGCAACTATATATTGTATTGAAGCTTCGTTTAGTGCCATTGCATATACTTTAAATTCTGAAAATATGCATTGCCCTAATTGCTTTATTTGTCCTTTTCTATTTCGTATGTCTTGCACAGCATGTATACATTCATATAATAATTCTTTTGAAACAGTATTTATATCTTCTGTATCACTTATAAATAATGTATCTTCTTCATATGAATATATTGCACTTGTTATTCCTTCTGGAATTATTGCTATATACATTTTTGCCCTCATTAATTTAGTGTATATATATGCATAATCTATGTAATTAAATTCATTTGATATTTTTGTTGCTACATTGTCTGATAATATTATTTGTTCTTCTTTTGTTAGTTTGCCTATTACTTTAATATCAAATTTCTTTAGTAATTTGCTTATACCCATTTGTTTCTCCCTTGTTTTTTACACCTATACAATTATATTATACTATATATTATATCGATTTTTGTTACATTTTGTTTACTTTTGTGTTACTTTTTTATTATCTTGACAGACGCTATGGAAATTTATATAATAGAAATGCCTAAGGTAAAAGAATACTCAGAAGGTAAAATATTAGATGCTTGGGTAGAATTTATTAGTAATGTAGGTGATTTTGATATGAGTAAAGCTAATGAACCAATAGAGAAGGCAAAGCAAGTACTAGAAGAAATAAGTAACGATGAACATGAGCAATACTTAGCACATTTAAGAGAAAAATACATATTAGATCAAAACAATTTATTAGATACAGGATATGAAAAAGCTAAAACTGAAATAGCTAAAAAATTAAAAGCCGAGAATGCTGATATTTCGTTAATTATGAAAGTAACTGGTTTAACTAAAGAGGAAATTGAAAAATTATAATTTTGGTGATTAATTTAAAATACTAAACAATTAATAAATGAGATAAGAAACTTGATTTTTGTGTGATTTTTCACATTTAGAAGTTTCTTATTTCATTTTTATTTATGTTATAAATTTATTAATTTTTTCTTTTAGTATATTGAAAACTATAAATATGCTTTTTTTATCTTTTTTAATGTTATCCAGCGTTTAAAATTCTTTTTAGCCGTCCATAAAATTTTCAGAGCAACTAAAAAGACGTAAGAATTTTGTTTCTTACGTCTTTTGATATATTCAACTATTTTATTAGTATCATTATTATTTTAGTTTAATGGTATATAATAAACTAATTCTAATGAATCGTCTAGTGCATTTATTGTTTGTGAATTACTAATAAATTCGTTTAAATCCCATATAAGTGTTTTTTCACTTTCATTATAAGTTATAGAATTAGCCAATAATTGTTCTTTACTTGTGCAGTCTATTATTACAGTATCACCATGTTTTATAGTTAAATGGTTGTTTCCATCTATTTTTAATTCTTTAGATAATTGTATTTTTAATACTCCATTATCTATTTCTTGACCTTTAAATGTTCCTGTTGTTAAAGTTGTTTTAGTGTTTGAACTTGCTTCAATATCTTTAAATTGTTTTACTAACTCATCTGCATCAGTTGCTTTATGCACTGTTTTATCTGTAGATATTGTTTGTAATAGCCAATATGGTGTTTTCTCATTAATTGGATTTGGTGTTGTTTCATATGTTGGTCCAAATCCTATTGAATATAGTTTTGCACCTTTATCTGTAATTGCTTTAGCGGCTGATTTGACTCCATCATAATCTGTGTGGGCTCCAAATCCAAGAATTCCTCCTGTTTCGTCAGATGGTTCACCGTCTGTTAAGAACATTACTACATTTTGGTTATCTTTATATTTGCTCTCTAAACCATTTCTTCCATAAATTGCATTATATGTTGTATCAAATGCTGGTATCATATATGTTCCATATCCGCTTGAAGCTTCTCCAATACTTATATTTCTTACTGCTGTTACTAAAGTACCATAATTGTTTGATGTTGCATAATTATTATTACCTACTTTTATAACACTCGCACTATTGTTAAATGTTACAACAGATATTGTTGAAGTTTTATTTTGACCATTTGCATAAAAGTCATTAATAAATGTTGTTATAGCATTTTTAGCAGCTGTTAATCTTCTCTCATCTAATGGTGCTGTTTCTTGATTGTCATTATTTGTTGAGAAGTTCATACTTGAAGATAAGTCTAATACAAGTACTATATTAGAACCTGTTGTTTGTTTCTTTCCTTCTATCATTTCTTCAACTATAACATTCTTTTCATTTATTACAGTTGTTGCATTATCAGCATTTTTACTAATTTCTGTTATTGCATTGTTACTTGATATTTGTACATTATTTGTTACTGTTTCACCAATTTCATTTCCGTTAGCTGTTGCTGTAAATTGTAGTGTTTTTCCTGTTGTTGCAACACTTACATCACTCCATGTAATAGTTCTTGTTGTTTCATCATAGCTTCCGCCATCTGTTAATTTATCTACTTTTAAAGTTACTCCTTCTGGTAAAGTATCTATAACTTTTACATTACCTGTTATATCTCCTGAATTTGTTAATTTAATAGTATATGTTATATCACTATTTGCATTAACTCTAGCTGTTGCTGTTTTTTCAACACTAATATTTGCTTTTTGTAATGTATTTGTTATTGTAAGACCGTCTTTTACTGTTCCACCATATGTTGCTACATATCCACTTGGTACATTTACTTCTTCTACTGAATATGTTATTGTTTTACCATTTCTATTTGCTGGTAAATCAGTAAATTCATATTCCCATTTTCCTTGTACATTTGGTGTCATTGTTACTGGTTCTCCAACATTTGTTTTAGTTGCTTCTATCTTTGTTTTTGATTTTAATTGAACTGTTATACCTTCTGTTGGTCTATTTGCTTCTATGTCATTTGCCCAATTTTTAGTAACTTTAATTTTTCCAGTTTCATTTACTTTTGCTGGTGTATATGAGTTTTCTATTCTTGCTACATATTCATTATTTTCTACATTATATATAGGTCCTTCATATGTAACTTGATAGTCTCCATATAATCCATTTGTTTCTCCAATTTCTTTAGCAGTATAATTTATAAGGTTTCCATTTTCATCATATTTTTGTAAGTCTGTAAATCTATATTGCCATAAGTTAATGTCATTACCAATTTGATGATTATTTTCTGTTAATATAACAGCTGTTCCTTGAGCTTTAGTATTTGCATATAATTGTACTTTTACTGTTATGTCTTTTCTACTATCATCTTGATTGTTTCCATCATTCCATACTTTGCTTACAACTACTTGTGTTTTTGCATTTTTTACGTCTTCTGGTAGTTTGAATGTATTCGTTATTGTTTTTGTTTCTTGGTTTACACTTGATTCATAGTATTTTAAGTCATTTTCGTTTTTTTCTACTTCTACTACTGTATATTTTATTTCGTTTCCATTTTCGTCATATCTTGGTAAATTTTCAAATGTATATGATGTTTCTGTTTTTGCATTCATTGTGTATGTTCCTACTTCAGTGGTTCCATTCATTAATTTTATTACTATATTTGTTGGTCTATGTACTCTTTGTGCTTCTGTGTCCACCCATACTTTTGTTACTGGTACGTTTGTTTTTTCATTTTTAACATCATCTGGTAGTTTGAATGTATTTGTTATTGTATTTCCATCTTGTGTCATTTCATAGAATTTGTTTGTACTTGTTTCTACTGCTGTATATGTTATTTCGTTTCCGTTTTCATCATATTTTGCTAAGTTCTCAAATGTGTAATTCCATGTATTTTCTGTTCCTGTTACAGTTACTTCTTCTCCACTGTTTGTTCCATTTGCTTTTAATTGTAGTTTAATATTTTCTGGTCTATGTACTTTTTGTGCTTCTGTGTCTGACCATACTTTTGTTATTGCTAATTGTGTTTTTGCATTTTTAATGTCATCTGGTAGTTTAAATGTATTTGTTATTGTTGTTCCTTCTACTTTTGATTCATAGAATTTTAAGTCATCTTTATTTTCTTCTGCTTCTTCTACTGTGTAGTTTATTTCATTTCCATTTTCATCATATTTTATTAAATTTTCAAATGTTACTGTTTCTGTTGTGTTTGATATTGTTTTTGTTGCTACTTCAGTAGTTCCATTCATTAATTTTACTACTATGTTTGCTGGTCTATGTACTCTTTGTGCTTCTGTATCTACCCATACTTTTGTTGCTGTTACTTTTACATTGCTTGGATTTGATGGTATTTCTTCTTTGCCTTCATTATCTCCTGCTTTTGCTACGTTTAGTATTGTATCATCTTTAGTCATATCTTCTTGTTTTACTGTATATGTTACTTTTAGTTCTTTGCTATCTCCTATTGCTAAAACTGGTATTGTTTCTTTGTAGTTTGCTAGTTCATCTACTACTTCTATGTTTTTAATTGTTACTTTTCCAGTATTTTTTACTGTTATAATATATGTAACTTCGTCTCCTTCTTTTACTCTTGTTCTAAATTCTCCGTTTTCATTTCTTATAGCCTCACCATTCACTAATGTTGCTACTTTTGAAACTTCATAGTTTGCTTCTTCATTTAATTCATCTAATTCGATATCTGTTGCTACTGTTGCTAAGCTTATTGGATTCCAACTTACTAAAAAGTTTTCTTCTGTTAGTCTTTCTACTTCTTCTTGTCTTTCTGTTACATATTCTTGGTTTGGTACATTTGGTGCTGTTGTTGATGTTGTTGTTCCTGATTGGTTTGTTGTTGTACCTTGTTCTCCTGCTTGTTCTCCATTATTTTTTGAACCTACATTTGGTTCTACAGTTGGTTCTTCTGGAGTAGTTCCTTCTTCTGGAATTACTACTGGTGATTCTGAACCTTCTACCATAGTGTTACCTTCTGTGAAAGCTCTAGCTTCGTCATTACCTTTTGTAAACATGTAAATACCTGTTGCTGATAATGCTAGTAATGCTATGATAATTGCTGTAATTATAATAGTTTTTCTACTTTTATAATTAAGTCTTGATTTCATTTTTTTACCCCCATTTTTTATTTTTTTATAAAACTTCTCTTGCCTTTGTTACAAGTCTATTTTTATGCCCATTTGTACATGTTATTAGTGTAATTTCTCTTGAGTTTGGTTCTACACTTTCTATACATGTTACATCGTCTGGGTCAATTGTGTATATTTTAAATACTTCGTATTCGACTGTATTTAATTCTAAGTCTGTCATTTTTATTTTGTCGCCTATTTCTAAGTACTTTGTTTTTCCAAACATTGTACCATTTTTGTAGTTGTGTCCTGCCATAGTGTAGTTCCCTATATCATTTATGTTGTTTCCCCAAAATTTTGTTATAGCTACTTTCATGGCTTCATCACTTGTTGTGCTTACTATTGGATATTTGATATCTATTTTAGGAATTTCTATTATTCCTTCTACATCATATCCATCCACTTTTATAAGTTCTTGTTTATTTTCTTCATTGTTTGTTTCTGTGTTTATATTTTCTATTTGTGCAACTACTGCTGATAGTTTATCTTCGTTTTTTTCTCTTCTTATATATTCTGTTCCTATTATTACTCCAAATATAATTGCTCCTATTATTAGTAGAATTAAAATTATATCACAGATTTTTTTCATTATTTATTTTCTTCCTTTTTATTTGCTTTTTTTCTTATTACTAATACTATTATTATAGCTACTATAATTACTGCAAATATTATAATTATTGTTGTTAAACTATCAAATGTTACTGGTAATTTTGATGTTTCTTTTATTGTTATTGTTTCTTTTTCATATAGTGGATTGTATTTTGCTTCACAAGTCATAAATTGAGCATCTATTACACTTCCGTCTTCATTTTTTATGAATACTATGTATTGTTGATTATCATATTCTTTTTCGTCTTCGGCTTTATCGAAGTTTGGTTGCATTATTTCCATGTTTTCTACTGGTAACCATGCGCTATCCTTTGCTTCTGGTTCTAATGCTTTATATAATGTATAGAATTTGTTCATTAATTCTAATTTTTCCATAAAGCTTGGTTCTTTTTCTACTTCATTATTTGCTATCGCATTTATTTGTTTTGCAAGTTCCATTAATTCTTTATATTCGTTTGTTCCTTCTTTTGGAAGAACTTGTATCATATATGAATATTTTGGTGAACTTTCATCTGTTATAACTATTTTACCTGTTGTTACTTCTGTTTTTACTCCATCTATTGTTTTAGTTGTTGTTTCAGTTTTTGTTGTATCTACTTTTATTCTTTTTGTTATGCTTTCTACTTCTTTTTTGTCTAAAGCACTTTTTAAGTCTATAGTTTCTTTTGTAACTTTGTTAGTTTCTAAGTCTTTTACATACATATATGTAGTTCCTTCTGCATTTACATTTGCTTTTGTTGTTTCGTTTATGTATGCTACATATCTGTCTGAAGAATTATCTTTACGAACTGCAAAAGATTCTATGTTGCTTAAATCTCCTTCATTTTCTAGTTCTGTTTTGCTAAACGCAAATGATACATTATTACCGTTTATTGCATCACTGTAAATAATGTATTCCTCTCCTTGTTTTACTATTATTTCTGTAGCTGCATTTGCTACGCATGGTACTACTAGTAATAGTAAAATACTTAATATTAAAATTTTTAAAGATGTTTTTTTCATTTTTTCCCCCTCTTTCGATATTTCACTTCTTTTATTGTAACATTATTTTCCAGAAATGTAAATATTTTTACATAAATTTTCATAATTTTTTGTATTTTTCTTTTGAAAGTTATGTTTCCGTGACATTTTTCGACAATTGTTCTTTAATATTTGTAACTTTTTATGTTTACTGCTTAAAAGATGTTTTTGTTTTACTTAATAGTAAATTTTAATGTTATTGTAGTAAAAATTATTTATAATATTGATTTAAATATTTTTCATTTTATATTTAATGGCAAAAAGTTACTATTATAATTATATTCTTTTTCGTTTTTATATATGCTTATATTGTTGAATAAGGGGTTATTATATAGTTTGATTTCTTCTATGCAATTAAAAAAGACGTATTTTTTACGTCTCTTTGCTTATTATTCATAATTATAATGTTATTTCTATATCTTGTAACCAAAAATCTTTTACTTTTTGCCATGTTATATCTTGATGCCAGAAATCGTGTACTTCTTTAAATACTTTTTGTTGATATGGTGTTAATTCTACTTTTATTTCTTGGAATAAAAAGTTTTTAACTTTTGTCCATCCATTAACTTTTGTAGGTAGTATTTCTGCTTTTCCTAATTCTACTCCTCCATCCATTGGCTCTGCTGTGTTTACTTTATATTCTTTAACCATTTTGTTTCCTCCTTTGTTATCGCTTTCATTATTAGTTTATTTATACTACAATTGTTAATCGTTTTCAATGGTTTTTAATTTTTGTAATGTAAATATAATATTGTTGTAATTAATTTGTAATTTTTTATACTTCCATTTGTGAGCCTAGGAAACTAGCTGCTGATTGTACTACTTTTTTCTCTACGTCACTCATTTTTGTTTTTTCATCTTTTGATAATAATATTACTGTTCCTATTGCGTCTCCGTCTGATATTATTGGATATACTACTTGTGAATTGTTTCTTTTTGCATCAGCATTTTTTGTTATTGGAAGTGCTATATTGTTGTTTTCTTTACTTTCGTATACTTCTTTATAATCCATTATTTTTTCTATATCTTTACTTATACTTTGCTCCAAATATTCTTTTTTAGATCCTCCTGAAACTGCTATTACTGTATCTTTATCTGTTATACATGCTATATGACCTGTTGTTTTTGCAAGTGTATCTGCATATTCTGTTGCAAATTCTGACAGTTCTCCTATTGGTGAATATTTTTTCAATATTACTTGTCCTTCTCTATCTGTAAATATTTCTAGTGGATCTCCTTCTTTTATTCTTAAGGTTCTTCTTATTTCTTTTGGAATTACTATTCTTCCTAAATCATCTATTCTTCTTACAAC
>CAPNDH010000030.1 GCA_948664205.1 uncultured Clostridia bacterium
TTAGATGTAGATATAGCTATTCGTTGTAATGGAGAATATTCATACAAAATAGTAGACCCAATGTTATTCTATACAAACGTATGTGGAAATGTACAAGATAGATATGTAAAAGAAACAATAGAAAGCCAATTAAAAACAGAGCTTTTAACAGCACTTCAACCAGCATTTGCAAAAGTATCTGAAATGGGAGTAAGGTATAGTAGTTTGCCAGGTCATACAATGGAATTTGCAGAAGCATTAAATGAAGTATTATCACGTAAATGGCAAGAAACAAGAGGAATAGAAATTGTTTCAATAGGTGTAAATTCAGTAAATGCATCTGGGGAAGATGAAAACATGATAAAAGAACTTCAAAGAAGAGCAGTTGTAGGAAACCCCAAAATGGCAGCAGCAACATTAGTAGAAGCACAAGCAGAAGCAATGAAAAGTGCAGCTTCAAATACAGCTACTGGTCCAATGTTTGCATTTGCAGGAATGAATATGGCAAGCAAAACAGGAGGAATAGATGCAAATACATTATTTGCAATGGATCAAGAAGAAAATGTAGGGGCTAAATCGGTAAGGAATACCCTAGAGGAAGACCAAATTTCGCCCGATAAAGAAGCTCAAAACAAAGAGCAACCTTCAAAAGAATGGACATGTAAATGTGGAACTAAAAATACTGGAAAATTCTGTACTGAATGTGGAAATAAAAAACCAGCAACATATAAATGTGATAAATGTGGATGGGAACCAGAAGATAAAACTGTTCCACCAAAATTCTGCCCAGAATGTGGAGACCAATTTAATAAAGAAGATGAAGAATAAATATAAAGAGGCTGTAAAAAAGTGAGTCAAAAGGGACTGAGTCAAAAGGGACGGGGTAAATTGTCACTCCTAGAGGTGCCAATTTACCCCGTCCCTTTTGACTCACTTTTTTACAGCCTCTTTAAGTTTTTAAAACAACAATTAATATTACAACAATATTACAAAGATATTAAATAAAAATTACAGCCACTAAAACTCTTGACAATCTTCCTAAAAAGATAGATACTATATACAATAAAACAAATTGCCATAAATTTTAGGAGGTATAAAATGTCAGGAGCTATAATGAATAAAGTATTAGACTTATTTGGAGTTGACACAGCAGAGGAAGAATACGATGAAGAAGAATATGAAGAATTAGAAGATGATGAAGAAGAAGTTGAAGAAAATAGAAACTTTTGGAATAGACGTTCAAGTAAGGTTGTAAATATGCCACAAACAAATCAAATAAAAATGGTTATATCACAACCAACAACTTTTGAACAATCAGAAGCTATATGTAATTTACTAAAAGAGAAAAAATCTATAATAGTAAATTTAGAATATGTAAATAAAGATATTGCAAGACGTATTGTAGATGTTGTAAGTGGAGCTGTACAAGCTTTAGATGGACATATACAAAAAGTTTCAAACTCAATATTTTTAATTGCACCATATAACTATGATATTACAAATGAAATGGCAAGAGAAGAGATAAAAAATAAATTATCTGTTTCATGGCTAAAAAATTCACAATTATAGTATCTAGTAGTTTGGAGGAGTAAAAAATGATAACACCATTAGAAATTGAAAATAAAAAATTTGCTAAACAAATGATGAATGGATATAGTGTAGAAGAAGTAGATGAGTTTTTAGATGATTTAACAGTAGATTATGAAAAGTCATTTAAAGAAAATGCAGAGTTAAAAGCAAAAGTAGAAGATTTAGAAGCTAGCTTAGCACATTACAAAACAATAGAAGGAACCCTTCAAAGTACACTAGTAATGGCACAAAATACAGCAGAAGAAGTAAAAGAAGTTGCTAGACAACAAGCAGAACAAATAATTAGAGAAGCAGAAGGTAATGCAAAAAAATCAGTTGAAGATTTAGGTCAAGAAATTCTTATGAAGAAAAAAGAATTAGAAGACATTAAAAAACAATTTGATGTATATAAAGCAAAAATGGAAGCATTATTAATTTCACAATTAGAATTACTAAAAGACGTAAATAATGAAGATATATAAAGAATGAGGCACTTTTTAAAGTGCCTTTGTTAAATTGTAGAGAAATGATATGTCTTTTAAACATTAAAATTAGAAATATATAAATTTTGAAAAAAAGCGGATTGAAAGTAAGTGAATTAGAAATTCTTAATTGATTTTATGGAAAGAGTTCGCTTTAGCGGGAACTGCCATAAAAGCAACTTAGAATTTCTATGAAAATTAGCTTAAACGAGCATTTTTGAAAAATTTCATATATTTCTAAATAATAAAGTATTCAAAATTTGATTATGTGGAGGAAAATGTTATGCAAAAAAACTTGAAATCAAATAATGGTATAACACTAATTACATTAGTAATCACAATAGTTGTAATGCTAATATTATCATTTACAATAAGCATAAATGCAAATGACTATATTGAAAGAACAAAGAAAACAAATTTAGATACAGATTTGCAAAGACTTCAAGAGAAAGTAGAAATATACTATTCAAAAAATAAAGAAATTCCTGTGTTAAATAAATACACAAATGTAGCAATGCTAGAAAAAAAGGAAAATGATAATGAAAATTATTATGTTATCGATCTAGATAAATTAGAAGGAATAGAGTTAAATTATGGTAAAGATTTCGAAAAGGCAAAACAAATAGAAGGAGAAATATCAGACTTATTAGACATCTATATTATAAATGAAGAGTCACACGTTATATATTACCCTAAAGGAGTAAAATTCGATAATAAAATATACTATACATTAGCAGGAGGCCAAAGCCAAATAAATAATGAATTTCAAATATCTAAAATAGAATTAACAGGTGAAAATAGTATAGAAATAGGAAAAACAACAAAGTTAAATTTTAAACTAATACCAAGTTTTGTAGAAACTAATGGAGTAAATTGGAATTCAGAAAATGAAGAAATAGCAACAGTAGATGAAAATGGAATTGTAACAGGTATAGGTTATGGAGTAACAAACATAACAGCAACTTTAAAAGAAAATGAAGAAGTAACAAAAAAATTTGAAATAAAAATAACATATCCAACTATACAAATTAGTATTATAGCAGACAAAAACAGTACGATAAATGGTGAGATACCTAGCTATTCAAACCCTATAATACCAAAAGGATTTAGAGCAGTAGATAGAACTTCAGGAGATGATACAATTTTAGAGACTGCAAAATGGGGAACAAAAGAAGGATATAAAAGTGGATTAGTAATAGAAGATGAAAAAGCAAATCAATATGTATGGGTTCCAGTAGATGGTGAAATAGTAACATTAAGTAGATACATATTTAATGCAGATGGCACAGAGAATAAAGTAAGTGCAGATACAAAATATAATACTTATGTAGAACAAAATATGGTAGGAGCAGTATATTCATTAGAATATGGAAATAAAGTAGCAAAAGATATTAATAAATTTATACAAAGCGTAGAACAAAATGGAGGATATTATATAGCAAGATATGAGGCAAGTTATGGAGAAAGCGGAAAAGTAAAATCTGTCAAAACCACTAAACTTGCAAGCTTAATAACAGGAAATTCTCCATCAGAAGAAGGCGTGATTTGGAACAATATAAAACAAACAGAGGCAGCAACTTTATGCCAAAATACATATAAAGAAGAATATGGGGTAGAAAGTGATTTAGTAAATAGTTTAGCTTGGGACACAACCTTAACATTTATTCAAAAATATTCAGAAAGCTCAAATTATAGTGTAGGAAAACTAGGAAATATAGGAACAAAAGAAGCAAAACTAACAGGAGAAACGGAAGATGTTAGGTGCAACATATATGATTTATCAGGTAACTATTCAGAATGGACAACAGAAACCTCAATAGAAACAGGAAAACCATGTACAGCAAGAGGCGGAAATTATGAAAGCGAAGAAAATGTTGCAAGTTCATATTTAGCAAAAGGAGTAGAAGAAGTATCAGAATTAATAGCATTTAGAAGCATATTATATATAAAATAAATTTATATAATATTCACAATTAATAATAATTAAGAGGATTAACATACTCTCCATCTACTCGTATTCCTAAATGTAAATGTGCTCCTGTTGTTGCTCCATTTGTTGGGTTACCATTACTGTCTTTATATTGATTTCCGCACTACTCCATATACATTTTTTGGTCCTACAAAGCCGTATTACTTGTCCTTGCACTACTTCATCTCCTGTATTTACTATATAATTTGGAGATACATGACAATATGTTATTTTCATGTTTTCTTTAGATAATGTTATTGTGTATCCACCACCACCTAGAAAACCAGTATATGTTATTATTCCACTCACTACAGCTATTAGTTTACTTCCTTCTGGAGCTCCTATATCTATTCCTTTATGATATGAAGATGCACCTGCCGTAGGAGATATGCGTTTTCCAAAATATGAATTTATTCTTGTATATCCCGGACTTGGCCACACAAAACCGTGAAGAACTTATTTGCATATTTTCTATTGCATTCAAATCATAATCTAAAATAATCTCTCCTGATATAGTTGGTGTAAAAAAACATGATATTATTAAAATTAAAATTATTAGACTAAAAATTATATAATAAAAAGGCTTAAAAAAAGAGCCACACATAAAGATTCCTCCTTTAAATATCGCCCCTATCCAAAACTCTTTGAGTTTTGTACTATTCACTATTAACTATTCATTATTCACTATTAACTTAAGTTATTCCTTGCCCACACTACATTTACTTCTTAAATGCGAAAAATTTACTTATAAAGAAATTTAACACAATAACCAATACTGTTATTATACATTTACTTATAATTTCTGGAATTGGTAATTTAAACATTAAATAGCAACCAACAAATTCAACAACCATAGTAAATGCTCTGCCTGCTATAAATTTTACAAATTCTTTTGTTTTTTCTTTTAAGTTTTTTGCCCCAGAATGAAAAACTAAATCTTTATTTGTTATATAAGCAAATAATACTGCTAATATAATTGCTATAACATTTGATATGTTTTCATCCCATTTTAAAAGTTTTGTCATTAATGCAAATGTTCCTATATTAACAGCTGTTGTTAATACTCCAAATATTGCATAAAATATTATTTCTTTTGTACATACTTTTTTTATTAGTTCTTTTATTTTTTCCATTTTACACCTACTATTATTATATTTTATTGATTATATTATTAAAGCTAGAAAACATACATTTTCTAGCCCCTTATTTTTTATGGCAGGGGTAGTAGGATTCGAACCCACACAGGCGGTTTTGGAGACCGATGTGCTACCATTAACACTATACCCCTATTACTAATACTTAATTATATTAACATACTTTATTAATATATGCAAGTATTAATTAAAATAAAATGTGAATATTATATAAAAAATTATTGAATATAAAAGAAAATTAATATACAATATAAATAAAATATAAGAATATAGAAAAGGAGAATAATATTTTGAAAATTACAGATGTAAAAGAGTTAGAAAGAATTTCTAATGAAGTAAGAAAAAATATAGTAGAACAAGTATATATTGCAAAATCAGGACATCCAGGGGGTTCACTTTCATGTGCAGATATATTAACAGTACTATATTTTAATCAAATGAATATTGACGAAAAAGAGCCACAATCACCTTTAAGAGATAGATTTGTTCTATCAAAAGGTCACTGCT
The DNA here is from genome assembly GCA_948664205.1 of uncultured Clostridia bacterium. Taxonomy (GTDB): domain Bacteria; phylum Bacillota; class Clostridia; order TANB77; family CAG-508; genus UMGS1663. The sequence goes on from CAPNDH010000030.1 coordinate 5,661, forward strand.
CACCAGCATTATATGCGGTACTTGCTCAAAGGGGATATTTTGAAAAAGAAAAGTTAAAAGAATTTAGAAGTGTAAGTGGTAATTTGCAAGGACACCCAGACATGAATAAAGTACCAGGAGTAGATATGACAACAGGTTCATTAGGTCAAGGGCTATCTGTAGCTAATGGAATGGCACTAACTTCAAAATTAAACCATGATGGATTCAGAGTATATTGCCTTTTAGGAGATGGAGAAATAGAAGAAGGTCAAGTATGGGAAGCGGCAATGACATCATATAAATATAAATTAGATAATTTATGTGTTATAGTAGATAATAACAACTTACAAATAGATGGAAACATAGAAAATGTAAAAGGATTAGATAATATAGAAGGAAAATTTAAAGCATTTGGTTTTAATACTATTACAATAGATGGCAATAATATAGAACAAATAATAAATGCCTTTAACACAGCTAAACTAACCAAAGGAAAGCCAACAGCAATAATAGCAAAAACCATAAAAGGAAAAGGCATATCTTTTATGGAAAATGAAGCAGGTTGGCATGGAAAAGCACCAAGTGAAGAAGAATATAAGAAGGCAATTGAAGAATTAAAATAGGTAGCATTGGGGACGGTTCGTAATCGGAAACAAGATAGAGAAGAATCTCAAGAGAAAATACAATAATAATCTGGCTAGATTAGGAACTGTCCCTAACGCGGAAAATAGTAGTATCTATAAAAAGGAGAAAAACAATGAACGAAACCATAAAAATACCAACTCGCCAAAGCTATGGCGAAGCCTTAGCAAAGCTAGGAAAAGAAAATAAAAATATAGTTGTATTAGATGCAGACCTTTCAACTGCAACAAAAACAAGTATATTTGCAAAAGAAAATCCAGAAAGATTTTTTGAAATGGGAATATCAGAACAAGACATGATGGCTACATCCGCAGGATTTGCTACATCTGGAAAAATTCCATATGTAAGCACATTTGCAGTATTTGCAGCAGGAAGAGCCTATGATCAAATACGAAATAGCATATGCTATCCAAACTTAAACGTAAAAATATGTGCCACACACGCAGGAATAACAGTAGGAGAAGATGGAGCAACACACCAAATGTTAGAAGACATTTCAATGATGAGAAGCCTACCAAATATGACTGTTATATCTACATCAGATGATACACAAACAAAATGGGTAGTAGAAGAAATATCAAAAATAAAAGGACCAGTATATTTGAGATTATCAAGAATGGCAACACCTGTTATATATGAAGAAACACAAAAATTTGAAATAGGAAAAGCAGTCCAAATAGGAGAAGGAACAGATGCTAGTATAATAGCAACAGGAGACGTAGTATGTGAAGCAATAAAAGCAAAAGAAGAATTAGAAAAACAAGGAATAAATGTGCGAGTAATAGATGTTCACACAATAAAACCAATAGATAAAGAAATGATAATAAAATGCGCAAAAGAAACAAAAAAAATAATAACACTAGAAGACCACAGCATAATTGGAGGATTGGGCTCAGCAGTATGCGAAGTATTAGCAGAAGAATATCCATGCAAAGTAACAAGAATGGGAATAAACGATCAATTCGGAAAATCTGGAAAAGCAGAAGAATTATTAAAATATTTTAAATTAACAAGTGAAAGTATAATTGAAAAAATATAAATTATAGTCTAAAAAATTAAAATATGCTTGAAAAATAATTATATCTATGATAGTATACAGATGTAAACCAATAGAAACCATTAAATAATAATTTATTTAAGGAGGAAAAAATATGAAAATTAACTATAATGAAATTAAAGATTACCAAAAATATTGGAAAGAATGTGAAAGCTTAACTCAAGAACAAAGACAAGGACTTATAGAATTATCCAATAAGCTGATAGAACGAGCAGAACAAAATGATGGAGAATTAGATGAAATTAAATTATTATATCCCGAAGATTTTAATGGTAGTTATAGAGTTTTTTCCGAATTTGCAGATTGTATGTGTGCACGTGCTAGCATAAGAGAAGAGGGTGGAGCTCAAATTAGTGGATGGGGCTACTGCCACGAAATTGAAGTAGAATAATAAATAACGCGGAGATTAAGAGTCTCCGCGTTATTTTACTAATTGAATTTCGACAAAACTTCCAAAAGTTCGCTATTGAAACTTTTGGAAGTTTATGTTAATATAATTTTGTTTAGTATTTTATTTTAAATCTAATTAAAATTTTAGGATATTCTTTCCTAAAATATTTCCAAATTAATCAAAAATTAAACAAAAAGGAGTTGATATTATCGAGTTATTAGAATTAAAAAATGATTATACTTTTAAGCGTGTTTTTGGTTTTACAGGTAATGAAGCAATTACTATAGATTTATTGAATTGTATATTAAAAGAGCCTGTTTCTAATATTGTTCTTGACTGTAATTCTATTGTTGAAAGAGAATTATTTGACGATAAAGTTGGAATTCTTGATATTCGTGCTAAAATTAACAATTCAATTGATTGCGATATTGAAATGCAAGTAGTAGATAAAAAGAATATTGAGAAAAGAATTTTATATTATTTAAGCAAAATGTACAGTAAAGGCATTAAAAAAGGTAAAAATTACATTGAAGCCAATAAATGTATAGCCATTTTATTTACAGACTTTGAAATAAAAAATCTTGAAAATATACAAAAATACATAACAAAATGGAATTTTAGAGAAGAAGAATATAAAGATATTATATTGACAGATGTAATGGAAATATATATAATCGAATTGCCAAAAGTACAAAAATATTCAGTAAATGATAAATTAGATACTTGGGTAAATTTTATTATAAAGTCAGGTGATATTGATATGAGTAAAGTAGATGAACCTATAAAGAAGGCAAAAGAAGTTTTAGAAGAAATAAGTATGGATGAACATGAAAGATATTTGGCAGATTTACGAGAAAAATATATATTAGATCAAAACGCTCTTGAAATAACTGGATTTGAAAGAGCTAAAACCGAAATAGCAAAAAAATTAAAAGAAGAAAACGTTGATATTGAAATAATTATAAAAACAACAGGATTAACAAAAGAAGAAATCGAAAATTTATAATTTCAAAAAACTAAAATACTAAACAAAACAAAAAAGTCTACCAAAAGGGATGAGGTAAAATGACACACATTTAAAAAAATAAAGTATGTCAATTTACCCCCATCCATTTTGGTAGACTTTTTTGCAAAATTCCTTAATTTTCCTTGCAAATAAAACACACTAATGATAGAATTAATCTATAAAAATGGGATTATTATAAAAACGAAAGGGAAGTTGAAAAATGGCCAAAAGAGGTAGAAAAAAACAAAAAAAAGTAAGTATAGATGTAGCAGTAGTATCAATGATAATAATAAGTATTCTGCTTGCTGTATTAATATATGCTAAATCAGGTTTTATAGGTAAGCATTTAAGCCCAGCTTTAGGTGGAATAATGGGAATAATAAAATACATAGTACCAATTGGAATATTTGCAATAGCAATATATATTTCAGTACATAAAGAAAGACAATATTTATCAACAAAACTAATGCAATACACAATATTTTTGGTATGTATAGCAATAATGCTTAGTGTATTTCAAATATCAGCAGGAAATATAAACATTTCAAAAGACGCAAAAGAAATAGCACAGCAAGCCTATTACCTAGGAGAAAGAGATATTGGAGGAGGAATAATTCGGAACAGCACTTGCAGTACCGCTAATTAACCTAATAGGTTCATTAGGAACCATAATATTAACAATTGGTGTAGCAGTAGTACTAGTAATATTTATGTTTGCAATAAAACCATCAGAATTAATTGCAAATGCAGTAGATAGTTTAGAAGAAAGAAGACAAGAAAAGAAAAAAGACAAAGAAAAACAAAGAAAAGAAGTAAAATTATATAATGTAGCAGAAGTAGAGCCAAGAAAAGAAACTTTAAGAGAAAGAAGAATTCGCGAAAGAGAAGAAGCAAAGAAAAAAGCAATGGAAATTGATGAGAATCAATTAACAATTAACTTAAATGGATTAGAAGATAATAAAAAACTAAAAAAATATAACCATGACAAAGATGAACTAATACCTTTAGGCTTAGAAAATGAGCCATTTAAACCAAATGTTATAGAAAACAACTTATTCAAGCAAGAAGTAGAAACAAAAGAAGAAAAAGTAAAAGAAGTATTAAACTTAGAACACACAAAAATAGTAGAAGAAGATAACTACGAATTTCCACCAATAGAACTTTTAAGCCAAGGAGAAACAAAAGGAATAAAGGGAGGAAAAAAAGCAGTAACAGACACAGCAACAAAACTTCAAAAAACATTATACAGCTTTGGCGTATCTGCCAAAGTAGAAAACGTATCAGTAGGTCCAGCAATAACAAGGTATGAATTAAAACCAGCAGAAGGTGTACGTGTCAGCAAAATAGCAAACCTAGCAGACGATATAGCACTAAACTTAGCAGCAGAAAGCATAAGAATAGAAGCACCAATACCAGGAAAACAAGCAGTAGGAATAGAAATACCAAATAAAGAAAATGAAGTAGTTCATTTCAGAGACATAGTAGATACCGATAAATTTAAAGACCACAAATCAAAACTAGCCTTCGCATTAGGAAAAGACGTTGCAGGAGAGGAAATAATAACAGATATAGCAAAAATGCCGCACGTAATGATAGCAGGAGCAACAGGTTCAGGAAAGTCAGTATGTATAAACACATTAATATCAAGCATAATATACAAAGCAAAACCAAGTGAAGTAAAACTAGTAATGGTAGACCCTAAAATAGTAGAGTTATCAGTATATAACGGAATTCCACACTTACTAATACCAGTAGTAACAGACCCAAGAAAAGCAGCTGGAGCACTAGCATGGGCAGTACAAGAAATGGAAAATAGGTACGCAACATTTGCAGCAAAAGGAGTAAGAGACTTAAAAGGATATAATGATGCAGTAAAAAAAGAAAGTGAAATAGGAACACTTCCACACATAGTAATAATAATTGACGAGCTTGCAGACTTAATGATGGTAGCAAAAAATGACGTAGAAGATGCAATATGTAGGTTAGCACAAAAAGCAAGAGCAGCAGGAATGCACCTAGTAATAGCAACACAAAGACCATCAGTAGATGTAATAACAGGTTTAATAAAAGCAAACATACCATCAAGAATAGCGTTTGCAGTATCATCACAAGTAGACTCAAGAACAATACTAGATATGGTAGGAGCGGAAAAACTACTAGGAAAAGGAGATATGCTATTCTACCCAGCAGGAGCACCAAAGCCAGTAAGAATACAAGGAGCCTTCGTATCAGATAATGAAGTTGAAAAAATAGTAGACTTTGTAAAAACAGAAGGCGAGCCAAAATACAACGAAGATATAATAGAAAGCATAGAAAATGCAAATAAATCAGATAGAGAAATGGTAGAAGAAGCATCAGAAGACGACACAGACCCATTCCTAATGGACGCAATAGAAGTAGTAGTAGAAACAGGTCAAGCCTCAACCTCATTCATACAAAGAAGGTTCAAAGTAGGCTATGCACGTGCAGGAAGAATAATAGACCAAATGGAAGAACGAGGAATAATATCAGGCTACCAAGGAAGCAAACCACGTGAAGTACTAATGAGCAAAGAAAGATGGCAAGAGCTAAAAATGGGAACAACCCCAGTAACCACTCCAGCCGAACCAACCTCAGAAGTAGCAAAAGCCATGGACACAATAAAGAAAATAGGAGCCCTAAACTCAAACCAAGAAGAATACTAAAAAATATAGTAAACATTAAAAGAATTGTAGGGGCGATTAGCAATCGCCCGCTCTTCGAAGAAATTGCTTAAAAATGGACAATTGAAGGAGGCTAGTAGACATGATTAAATCAAGATTATCAAATAAAGTTGAAGTAAGAAATAAATCCTTAAATGGCAAAGGGATTTTTGCAAAAGAAGATATAAAAAAAGGTGAAATAGTATTTATAAAAGGGGGACATATTTTAACAAGAGATGAAATATTTTCTACTAGAATAATAAATAGTTATTTTCCAATTAGTGATGAATATTTTTTAGGTGCTACTAATAAAGAGGAAGAAGACTTAATAAAATTATATCAAAACCATTCTTGCAACCCTAATGTAGGACTACATGGAGAGATTACATTTATAGCGATGAGAAATATAAAAAAAGATGAAGAGTTAACAGTAGATTATGCATTTGTAGATAATGAAGACTATACATTTAAATGTACATGTGGTTCTAAAAATTGTAGAAAAACAATAACAGGATTTGACTGGAAAATTAAAGAATTGCAAGATAAATATTATGATTATTTTGCACAATATTTAAAAGATAAAATTGATGAAGAAAGAAGTAAAAAATAGAAAATAATTATATTGCGAAGATATTCAACTTCCAACATTCAAAACACAAAAGAAAGGTAAGAAAAAATGCCAAAAGATATTTTTTCAAAAATAATAAAAGACTATAACAACGAATTAGAAATAATACTAGAAAAGAAGGCTTTTTCAAGTGACGTAAAAAACCTTCTTTTAAGCATGTTATACAAAATTGAAAATGCTTATGAAGACTACAAAAAAGTAAAAGTAAACGTATGTGAAAAAAAGCAATTTGTAAAAGAAATATTAGAAACAATAAAAGATAAATGCGATGAAATAGAAATAATAAAACCATTATCAGAAGAAGGAAAAAAACTATATGAAAACAATATAAATTGCATAGTAGACAAAGAAAACAAAAAAATAAAAACCTTTCAAAACGAAAAAAGCATATTAGATGCAATTCTGCAAATGAGGCAACAAGATATAGAACTAAATGAAAAATATGAGCTAATAGAAAAGCCAATAAAAGAGCTACTAAAAATAGGAAACAATATGAACTCATTAGAAGTAATAAGAGACTTCAACGGTTGGTCATGGGATATAACAACAATAGAAATGAAAAACATAATATATAATAAACTATATCAATTACTAATAATATTAATAGGAAGCAAAATAATAGACACATGGGTAAACAATAGAAAAAGTGAAGAAACAGACGAAATTCCAAGTAATGTAATACTTAGCAGTAAATATAATGAAAACTATGGAATAACAAAAAAAGAAATGCAAGAACAAAAAGACTATGTAGAAGAAATAGTAAGTAGATTCTACAAATTATATGGAAAAGAAAAAACAAAACAATTCTTTGAAAAATTAGTACAAATAATAATACTAGAAAATTCAAAAAATGATGAGAAATACAAAGAAAAAATAAACAAAGAAATAGAGCAAATAGAAGAAGAACTAGAAAAAATGAAAAACAACAAAACATTTTTAGAAGAACTATCAATTCAAAAGAAAAAAATAAACAAACAAATAAAAGAGATAGACACAATATTAAATGACGAAAAAGAATTAAAAAAAGACTATGAAAAAAGAAACAAAAATCTACCAAATAAAGAAAAAATATTTAGTGTAAGTCATTTAAAATTAATGTATGAAAAGCAAAGAGAAAAGCTATTAAAAGAAATAAAAGCAATAAACTCAAAAATGGAACCACAAAAGTTTATAGAAATAAAAAGAAATCTACAAGAAAAACTAGAATTTTATAAACATATAGAAATAGAAGAAACAACAAATAAAAACACATTAAGACTATTAAAAGAGATAGAAGAAATATTTTTAAAATGTATATCAGAAAAAATAGAAAAAGCAAACGAAAAAAGTGAGTTAGAAAAAATAATATATGAATTAAGATACTACAAGTTAATACCACCAGTAGTAACAAAAGAAACAGACGAAATAGAAAGAAAACTAATAAAAAAAGCATCTGAACAAAAAATACTAACAAAATTCAGTGAAGAAGAAGAAACAAATTATCAAATATTAAAACAAATATTCACAAGCAAAATAATAGACCTAAATGAAATAGTATACACACTAAAATATACAAAAGGAACACTAACCCTAAACATATACGACGGAAACACCCACGACGAAACAAAACAAATCGAAATAACCGAAAAAACAGAATTAAACGTAAAGCTAAACAAAAAAATAAAAATATTTCCTAATTAGGGACAATTAGGGACAGTCCCCAATTGGGACAAATGGGACAATTTGGGACGGGGTTAAGATGCGTCAAAGAAAGGAAGAATTTTTATGAAAATTACTTTTTTAGGAGCAACTAAAACTGTTACTGGCTCTAACTTTTTAGTGGAAGCGGCAGGCAAAAAGTTTTTGGTTGACTGTGGAATGTATCAAGGAGCAGCACAAGATGAATGGGAGAATTCATCACCTTTTGCATTTGATGCAAATGAGTTAGACTTTATGCTACTTACTCATGCACACATAGACCACTCAGGTAGAATACCAAAGTTATATAATGAAGGTTTTAGAAAACCTATATATGCCACAAAAGCAACTTGTGATTTGTGTTCTATAATGTTGCCAGATAGCGGTCATATTCAAGAAATGGAAATTGAATGGAAAAATAAGAAAAGAGTAAGAAAAGGCTTAGACCCAATTCCACCACTTTATACAGCCGAAGAAGCTCTAAAATGTTTAGATATATTTTACCCAATAAAATATGATGAAATAATTGATATAGACGAAAATATACATGTACGTTTTAATGATGCTGGGCATATGCTTGGTTCAGCTATTATTGAAATATGGGCAGACGAGAATGGAAAAAGAACAAAAGCAGTATTTACAGGAGATCTAGGAAATAATGATATACCATTATTATCTGAGCCAACTATGATTGAAGATGCAGACTATTTAGTAATGGAATCAACTTATGGTGGAAGACTTCATAATAGAGACGAAAATAAAGCAACTGAATTTTTAAAAATAGTTTCAGAAACCTTAGATAAAGGCGGAACAGTTGTAATTCCTTCTTTTGCAGTAGGAAGAACACAAGAAATTTTATACGAACTAAACCAATTAAAAGAAATAATACAAGATGAAGACTTTAGAAAAAAATATGAAACGTTAATGAGAGCGCCAGTATATGTAGATAGCCCACTTGCAATATCTGCAACAGAGATATTTAAAGATAATATGGAATTGTTTGATGAACAAACACAAGAAATAATGAGAAGCGGAGATAACCCATTAGAGTTTCCGGGTCTTCAGTTTACAAGAACAGCAGAAGAATCAAAAGAGCTAAATGCAAAAAACGAATCATCAATAATAATATCAGCAAGTGGAATGTGTGAAGTAGGAAGAATAAAGCATCACTTAAAGCATAACCTTTGGAACCCAAACAGCACAATATTATTTGTAGGATACCAAGCACCAGGAACACTAGGAAGAAAAATAGTAGATGGAGCAAAAACAGTAAAACTATTTGGTGAGGAAATTGCAGTAAATGCAAGAGTAGAATATATAGAAAGCTACTCAGGACACGCAGACCAAGAATGGCTATTAAACTTCATATATTCATTTATAACAAAGCCAAAAACAATATTTCTAGTACATGGAGAACCAGAAGGTCAAGTAATATTAAAACAAAAAATACAAGGAACAACCGAAATACCAGTAATAATACCAGAATATGGTGAACAATACGAATTAAACGAAGAAGTAGAAAGACTAGGAAGAGTAAAAGGAACAAAACAACGCGAAAAACAATTCATCCGCCTAGAAGTATTAGGAAGAATACAAACCCTAAAAGAAGAACTAGAAGACATGAGTACAATAGTAAAAGAAGAAATGCTAAACGAAGATGCAAATGACGGAGACATAGAGAAGTTAAATGACAGAATAAAAGAACTAGAACAGCAAATTGTAAAAATAGTAGAAGGCTAATTCCAATTGGGGACGTTTCCTAATGGGGTATCTGTCACTTTTGGGAATTAATAAGAAAAAATGTAGAGGCTTAATCGGTTAGGAATACCGAATTACGCCCACAAAAATTAAAATAGAAAATAGGGGAAATAAATGCAAAGCAAACAAGAAGATAGAATGTCAAGAGAAGAAATTATTTACTATGTAGATAATTTAATTGAAGCAAATAAAAAATCATATGACAAAAGATTAGCACCATTGTTATATGAGTTCTTCTTGCGTGCAAATGAAAAATTTGGGTGGAATAGGAAAACATTCTTTCAAAAGATAACAAGTTTTAAAAATAATGTTGAAGAGATAAAATTTGAAAAAATAAAAAATAAAAATGAGGGACGGGAATTTTGTATTTTCAACAAATAAAAAAGGAATATTTTTGAATAAAGAAAGATTAAAAAAGATAAAAGAAAATCCAGAAGATGGTGTAATCTATACAAGAATAATAAACCCTTTTTTTCATGAATGCCAACATGCAACAGACTTACTGATTGATGATGGAATAGTAGTTAATTATGGGCTTTATGAGATATTGGAAGAAGATACAGTAAATAAAAAAGATACGATGTTTTATGAGTATGCAAATGTATTATCTTCTACAATAATTGCAAGTGACAAACCAATGTACTATGATAATTCTGCTATTATTCCAGAAAATACAGCTGGATATGAAGACCTTATTCTACCAGGTTCTATAATATGCTCTGCATTTGATATGTCAGAGATAGAACTAGCTAAGTTTAAAGATAAAGGAAGAGATGTTTTTAATTTACATTTAAAAAATAAATTTTTAGCACCAGAAACAATACTAGATGCATTCGAAAGCAATTTAAATACAATATTTAATGCTTCTAAAAATAATGATAAACAAAATATTGCATTAGCAGTTGGAAGTATTGTAGATGTTGCAGTTATTGCGATAAATGGAAGAATAAGACAAAGCTTTTTAGAAGGTGAAAATATTAAAGAAAACTTAGAGAGAATTTATTATAATATATACAAAATACAAAAAATATTAGAAAAAGTAGATGCAGAATATGAAATAGAAGATGACAAAGAAATATATAATTTTGAAAGAGCTAAAACTATTCAAGAACTTTTAGATATAGTAAAATTATATAAGAAATTTTTAGATAACAGAGATTTATTTACAATAGTACAGCAAGCACTGGTGTTAGAATAGATATATGGACACATTTTATGAGAGAGTGTATAATAAATT
>CAPNDH010000031.1 GCA_948664205.1 uncultured Clostridia bacterium
TTTAGTACTACCATATTTTTCATATTTTGTATATCCATATAAATTCCTCCTATGTTATAATTCATTTATATAGATTTTTTCCACTTTTTCTTTGTTTATACTTACATTTTTATGATTGTTTCAAATATTCCCTCTGATACAATATCTGCTAACCTCATTACTCCATTTAGTGATATATTTTGTAGTGCTTTAAAGTTACATTTGGCTATTTTATAATCTTTTGCTACTACTGATTTTATGCTTATATCTCCTATTTCTATTTTATTTTTTTCTAATCCTTTCCCTAATATTGTTTTACTTTTTTGTACAAATATTTTTCCTATGTTTTCTTCTTTTGAAAGTGCTGCATCTATTACTATGATTATTGATTTTTTATCTATATTTTGTATTACTCTATTTATATTTTCATAACTTAAATTTTGACTTAAACTTCCATATACATTTATATTTGAATAATTACAGTCTTTTAATTCTTTGCTTAATTTACTTCCTACTAGTGGTCCAAAACAGTCTCCTGTAATTCTATCTGTTCCTACACATAAAAATGTTACTTCTATACATTTCTTTTCATTTTTTACTTTATTAAATATATAGCTAAAATCTGATACAAATTTTTCTTTTATATCTATATTTTCTATCTCTTCATAATTTAACATTTTTTATCACCTTTGCAATTTTGTATTTGTATATAAATATGCTATTATTATATTTTTATACTCCTTTTCGTGGACTTATAATTATATTTATATCTTTATTATTCTGATATTTTTTTATAATGTCTTCTGAAAATCCTGCCACTTCATTTGAAAGGACTATTGTTTTATAGTTGTCATTTACTAATTCTTGCATTTTATTATCTACTTCTTCTGGTCTTTCTATTTTGTATACATCCATTCCTAATCTTTCAGCTATTCTAAAGTCTTTATTGTCTTTTTCATATTTTATCCAAGATATCTTCATATTTTATCACCCATTTTTAGTGTTTCTTGTTTTTTTGTTTTTATGCACCAAAAAGGAAGCAATTTATATTATTGCTTCCTTTTGTTTTTTGGTTTCAATTGGTATTATACATTCTAATTTTTCTACTCTTTTTTCTAGGTTTTCAATTGCTTTTGTATTTTTATAATTGGCTTCAAGGAATGATACTGTATTTTCGTAAATAGTATCAATCTTTTTGCCATATGAAAGTTCTATTTTTGCTACTGTCCTATTTATTCTATTTACTTCTTCTTTTAAGTTTATAAACTTAGTGTCTAGTTCATCTAATTTGATATCTATTTGCTTAAATTTAGCTGTAAATTCTGACTTCATCTTTTTCATTTCATCTTGCATTACTTTCATATTGCCCTGTATTTCTTTGATATTTCCTTGCATTACTTCTATATTGCCTTGCATTACTTTTACGTTAGCTTGTATTTCTTTTATATCTTCTTTCATTCCTCTTGTAGTTTGTAAAAGTTCATTTAATATTTCTTCACTAGTCATTCTATTCTCCTTTCTGTATTATTTCTCCTGCTTCCTTTATAACTACTTATTATTCATATTTATTAATACTTGTATTTTTTTCTTATGTATTTCTCTAATTCCCCTATGCATATTAAATCACTTTTTACTTACTATGTCAACTAAAATTTTTTGACAAAATTCCTCATTTTTTATATTTTTTCTATCTCTTTTTTAGTCAAATATCTCCATTCTCCAACTTTTAAATCTTTAACATCTAAAAAACCTATCTTTGCCCTATGCAGTGCTAGTACTTTTTTCCCTACTGCTTCACACATCTTTCTTACCTGTCTATTTTTTCCTTCATGTATTGTTATTTGAATTCTTGAAATATTTTTTTCATTATCTATCTTTAGTATTTTTACTTTGGCAGGTTTCGTAATATAGTCCTCTACCTTAACACCATTTTCTAGTTCTTGTATTTGCGCTTTTTCTATTACTCCTCTTAAAGTTACATTATATGTTTTTTCTATTTCATGTTTTGGATGTGTTACTCTATATATAAAGTCTCCATCATTTGTTAATATCAATGCCCCTGAAGTATACATATCTAGCCTTCCTACTGGAAGTAATTTTACTTTCGCTCCTTTTACTAAGTCAGTAACTATTTCTCTATTAAATTGATCTTTTACTGTTGTTACATATCCAATTGGTTTATTTAATAAAACATATACTTTTTCTTCTTCTGCTTTTACAGTTTTACCTTCATATTCTATCTTGTTAATAGCAGGATTTATTTTAGTTCCAAGTTCTGTAACTACTTTTCCATCTACTTTTACTTTACCTTCTAATATTGCCTCTTCAGCTTTTCTTCTTGATAATATTCCATTATTTGCAAGATATTTTTGAAGTCTTATTTCATTTTCCATATTTTTAATCCTTCCATCTCATATTATATATATGTAAGGTGGGGGCGCCGTCCACTGCCCACTCTTCAAAGAAATCACCTTAATATTATATTTAAGCAATTTATTTGAGGATTTGACGACTAATAGTCGCCCCTACATTTTTTTGATATCTCATTTATATATAACTAATATTCCCAAAAGTGATGTTATACCCATTTGGAAACGTCCCTAATTGGAACTTAGCTCTTCTAAAATTTTCGTAAAGTACCTTGGTAGTGGTGCTTCCAGGTTCATTTCTTTACTAGTTATTGGGTGTTTAAATTCTAGCTTTTTTGCGTGCAAGCATTGCCCCTCTACTTTGAATTCATTTTTACCATTTGAATATACGCTATCGCCTATTACTGGGTAGCCTATTTCTGCCATGTGTACTCTTATTTGGTGTGTTCTTCCTGTTTCTATTTTTATTTCTAATAGAGTGTATGAACCGTTATTTGTAGTATACCTTCCTAGTACTTTAAAGTGTGTTATTGCTTCTTTTCCATTTTTAGTAACTGCCATTTTCTTTCTGTCTTTTGTGCTTCTTCCTATTGGCATTTTTATTGTTGCTTCATTTTCTGGTACTACACCTCTTACCAGTGCTATATATGTTTTCTTTACTTCCCTGTTTTTTATTTGTTCACTCATTTTTATATGTGCTATATCATTTTTAGCAACTATTAATAAACCAGATGTGTCTTTATCTAGCCTATGCACTATTCCTGGTCTTATTTCTCCGCCAATTCCTGAAAGGCTATCCTTACAGATTGCCATTATTGCATTTACTAATGTTCCATCTGGGTTTCCATTTGCAGGATGTACTACTAATCCTTTTGGTTTGTTTACTACTATAATATCAATATCTTCATATATTATATCTATTGGTATTTCTTGGGCTTTTAATTCTATTTCTTTTGGAGCTTCTATTTCTATTTCAATTTTATCATTTAGTGAAGGTTTATAAGATGCTTTTTGAACTTTTCCATTTACTGAAATTTTACCTTCTTCTAATAATCTTTTTACTGTCATTCTAGATATTTCTGGTAAATTAGAACTTATATATGCATCTAAACGCATTCCCTCATTTTTTTCTACAATTAATGTTTTTTTCATTCTTTTGCCTTTCTATTTATTTCTCTCATAAATCACAAAATTATCATCTGAATACAACTCTTTATAGTCTGAATTTCTTGATAAAAACATATTTAATTTGGCTTTTTTTACAACTATTGCATGTGTAATATCATATTCCTCAAATTTTGTTTCATAGTATGTTCCTATTGATGATATATTAATATAATCTGAGAAAATATTTCTTCCTTCATATTTTCCTTCTTCATTTTTAGTTCCATTAAATTCTGGAGCATATAAATCTGCTCTTGAATCTATAAATACTGGTATTCCTCTAAATAATAAATAACTTCCATAGTTATATTCATTATATAATCTTATATTTTCTACATCTAAATTTTCTAATATCCAGGTTGACGCTTCTACTGGATAACTTGATGAATTTATATATTTATTATTCATTTTTGGTTTATAAATTGCAAATGCTACTAATATAACTATTGCTATTGTACAAATTCTTCCTATTATTGTGGTCATAAACTGTGTAAATTTTTTACAGCCTTCTGAATCATATTTTTCTGCTAAATATGTTAGTAGTTTAGCAAATATGAAACCTCCTATTAATATTAATAATGATATTTGCCTTCTTGACATGAATGCTAAATATATTAACCCTGTTATCATAAATAAATCTCTTAATTTTATTTTTGTATCTGTAAATATCATTATAATTAAGAATAATGCTAATACCATCATTGTTGCCTTATCATTATATAAGGTTAATGGTAAATGTTCACTAATACTTGCTGTTGTATTACCTTGCATTGTTTTTACTAGGTATGTGTATGGTGTATCTCCTAGTGGTGTTAATAATCCTGTAAATGCGCATATTATCATGACTAGTAAAAGCCATAAAACTGCATTTTCTTTTCTTACTTTTATTTTATATGGGTTTTCACGCAATCTTTTTCCTTTTTGTTTTATATCTTCAAGTTTTTCTTGTTCTAATATTAAGTTTTGTTTTGCTATTTCTAATTTTTGTTTTAATAGTTCTTGTTTTATTTCGTCTTTTTCTTTAGTTAATTTCTTTTCTAAATCTTTTATTATATTTTTCTTATTATATATTTTGAATCTTTGTATTATGTTTTTATCTACAACCCAAGCTATTAAATATTCTGCTATATATGGTAAAAATAGTACAAAGAAAAATGGCCATACTGCTACATGTACATTTGCTATTGCTATTGAAATTAATATTATTCCTAACAAGTACCATTTTTTCTTGCTTTCTAAGAAATTTTCTATAAATAAAATTGTTAGTGCAAACAATATGAATGTTACTAGCTGTGCTCTTGCTGCAATGAAATCTTTTAACAAATACATAGCAAACATTGTTATAAAAAAAGATACTAGTTTATTTTTAGTTAGTTTATTATTTATACAATATAGTAATATTCCTAATATGCTAGCAAGTATTATTGTAGATGTATATATAAATAACATTCCTCCATCTGGAAGCGAAGTTAATTCTCCTAAATGGTATATTAAATATATTCCTGTATCATAAGCCCAGTGTGGGTATGTGTATGGTAGATCTTCATGCCATGAGAAGTGGTCTTCCATATCTATTCCATTATTCAGTATTAACTCCCCTATTCTTATTGTATAGAATGTGTCATTTTGTAATGTTTTAGGGCATATTGCAAAGCAAAATATAATTATTGCAATAATTGCTAATACATTAAATTTAATATTAATTTTCTTTTTTTCTGAATCCATATTTTTTACCTCTTCTATTATTTATTATGCTTGTATTATATAATAAACACCTTGTTTAAAGCAAGGTGTTTATTATATTTTTAATACCAATATGAGATTATTTTAGTATTCTCACACTATTTAATACTGTTAATAAACTAACCCCTGTGTCTGCTACTATTGCTAGCCATATTGGCGCTATTCCGAATGACTCCTAGTGTTAAAACAATAGCCTTTACTATTAGTGAGAATGCGATATTGAATTTTATTATTCTCATACTTTTCTTTGCTATTTTTATTATATTTGGTAGGTTTCCTATATTGTTTGATATTAGGAGTGCATCTGCACTACTTTCTGCTATTTCTGAGGCATCTCCCATTGCTATTCCAAAGTCTGATTCTGCTAAAACTGGGCTATCATTTATTCCGTCTCCTATAAATATTACTTTTCCTTCTTCTTTTAGTTTTCTTACTTTATCTAGCTTTTGTTTTGGAAGTAGACCTGCAAATACTTTATTTATTCCTACTTTACTTGCTATTTTATTTGCACTTTCTTCGTTATCTCCTGTAAGCATTATTGTTTCAGTAATTCCTACCTTATTTAATTTTTGTGTTATTTCAAAGCTAGTTTCTCTTATTTCTTCTTTAAAAGTTATAACTGCTTCTACATTTCCATTTACTATTAAATAATTTGCATTTTTATTAGTTTGTTCTTTTATATTATTTTTTTCTAGCAATTTTTCATTCCCAAACAATACTTCTTTTCCTTCTATTTTTCCTTTAACACCATATCCTGCAATCTCTTCATATTCATCTACAATTATTTTTAACTTTAATCCTTCACTTTCCACTTTTTGTTTAATTGCTGTGGATATTGGATGATTTGAATTTTTCTCAATAGCATACATATATTGTAATACTTTCGTTTCTTGCATATTTCCATTTAAATTTAGTTTATCTATTTGCATTTTTCCTGTTGTTATTGTTCCTGTTTTGTCAAATGCTACATATTTTGCCTTTGATAAATTTTCTATATGTTTGCTTCCTTTTATTATCATTCCTTTTTTTGAGACTTTTCCTATACATGAGAAGAACGCTAAAGGTACTGATATTACTATACTACATGGGCATGATGCTACTAAAAATACTAGTGACCTCATTATCCAAGTTTTAAATTCTTGTTTTAATATTAGTGGCATACATATTGCTATAATTATTGCTAAAACAATTACTATTGGTGTATATATTTTAGAAAATTTTGTTATAAAGTTTTCTGTTTTTCCTTTATTATTTGTTGCTTCATATACTAAGTCTACTATTTGAGATGCAGTTGAATTTTTGTAGTCCTTTTGTACTTCACATATTAAACTTCCGGTTTAAGTTTATACTTCCTGATAGTATATTTTCATTTTCTTTTACATGTATAGGCATACTCTCTCCAGTTAAGCTCGACATATCAAGGTTTGCTGTTCCTTTTAAAATTTTACAGTCAAGTGGAACCATTTCTCCTGGCTTTATTATTATTTTTTCTCCTATTTTTACTTTTTCTACATTTACAACTTTTATATTTTCTTTTTCATCTATTATATTAGCTGTTTTTGCTTTTATTTCAACTATACTTTTTATATTTCTATTTGAATTTTCTACTGCTTTTTCTTCTAAAAATTCTCCTAATCTAAATAATAATACAACCATACAACTTTCTGGAAATTCGCCTAATACAAATGCTGCAATTACTGCAATTGTCATTAGGGTATCTTCTTCAAAGTTTAGTTTGAATATGTTTTTTATTCCTTCTATTATTAGTTCATAACCTGATAATATTATTACTAACAAATACCCCAGAGTTTTATAATTTCCTAGTATTGGTAGAAATGTTAGTATAAATATTATAATTGAAGTTATATATAAAATTATATCTTTTTTATTTAACTTTTCTTCTGTTTCATTTTCCTTTGTATGGCAGTGGTCACAATGGTTACAAGTATGATTGTTCATTTTAATTACCTCCATTTTAATTTTTTTCTTCTCTTATGTGTTCTAACGCCATTGTTATTATTTTTTCTATATGTTCATCTTGCAGACTGTAATATACTTGTTTTCCTTCTTTTCTATATTTGACTAATTTTGATGTTCTTAATAATTGTAATTGATGTGATACATTTGATTGTGTAAGACCCAAAAGTTCGCATAAGTCACATACACATAACTCGTTATTTAATATACTACATATTATTTTAAGCCTAGAACTATCTGCAAATAGTTTGAATATATCTGCCATTTCTATTATTTCATCAAAAGAAGGCTCATTACTTTTTACTTCTTTTATTTTATTATAATGTGGGCATTTCTCGTTACATACTAAATCTTTATCTTCCATTTTTTATCTCCTTTTATTAATTATATATGAATATATGAATATTTATTCATATATTAACTCTAAAAAAATTTATTGTCAATATTTTTTATAAAATTTATTTGGTAATTTTTAGAATTTAAGGGGCAAAGTAGTATTGCTGGGTTACAAGGATGACCACTATCCGCCTGTATAATTTAATTTAAAGCAGTGTACTTTACTACAATATAAAAAAATTTTCTAAGTATCTAATTTACTTAGAAAATTTTCTTTTTTTATTTATATAAATATTTTTGTGGGTTTACTTGGCTTCCATTTTTTCTTATTTCGAAGTGTAAGTGATTTCCTGTTGAAAAGCCTGTTGAACCTACTTTTGCTATTTCTTCTCCGGCTTTTACTTCTTCTCCTACTTTTGCTATTAATTTACTACAATGCCCATAATATGTTTGTATTCCATTTTCGTGTGTTATTATTATTAGGTTTCCATATCCACCCATTGTTCCAGAATAAGTTACTTTTCCATCTGCTGCTGCTACTATTGTTGTTCCATATGGAGCTGCTATATCCATTCCTTTATGTGTATGGTCTCTTATACTTTCATTTGCCCCATACCTTGAGGTTATAGTTCCACTTACTGGTTTTACTCCAAAGTATACTCCATTTAATGTTGAAGATTTAATTTTTTCTTGATTGTTTACTGCCTCTAAAACTTCTATCTCTGCTGTTTCTATATTTGATGCTATTTGTATACTTTTTTCTATATTGTTTATATCTTGTGTATAAATTTCATTCACTCTTATGCTTACTTTATCCATTTTAGCAGTATTCTCTTCTTTTATTTTAGCTACTGTTTCTTCAGCCTCTTGTATTGAATTTACATATACAGCTATATTTCCTTCTACTGCTATTTCGTATAATTTATAAGTAGTAACTGCTTCTTTATTTATTTTTGTAAATATTTCTTCTTCATTAGTTTTTTCAGAATTACTTGCTAAAATGATTTGATATTCTGGATATTCTGAAATATTTACATATGCTATATTTAATTCGTTTTTATTTATTATTTGTTCATCTATTAATTTTTCAAATTTATATTTGCTTGAAACATATCCAACTTCTTCACCTGAAATTGTTACTTTATATACTATTTTATATTTTAATGACATTATTGCAAGAATAATTATTAAGGAACATATCACTATTGTTAATAGCTTTACTATATCTTTAGTGCAATTTCTTACTTTCTTGTTTAAAATATATATTCACTCTCCTTTTAAAATTATGTTAATTTTTACCACATGCATCTTCTATTATAACATATATTTTATACAATTGCAAATTTTTTCATTCGGAAAATTCTATACTATTCTATTTTAAGATATTTGTATATTCTTTTTATATTAAAATTTTCTAAAGGAGGAATTTATGGTAAATTTAAATATAGAAGAATTGTTAAAAAAGCAGAATAAGTCGAAATATTGGCTGTGTCAACAAATGAATATTACAAATAGAAATTTAAATAGAGTAATAAACGGAGAAACAGATTCTATTTCCTTTAAATATTTAGAAAGCTTTTGTAAATATCTTTCATGTTCTGTTGAAGATTTAATTAAGATTGTTTAGAAAAAAGTAAGCATAATGCTTTAACATTATTTATATAGTGTTACTAATAAAATCCAAAAGAAATATTACATCTCTTTTGGATTTTATATATTTTTTAATCTCTATTAACTTCTAATGTTCTACAATTACTTCCTTTTTTACTAACTTTGCTATCAAATCATAATTATTTGCATATTGAACTTCACATTCTACAAATTTTCCTTCTAGCACTTCATCTACCATTTCTATATAAATAAGTCCATCTATATCTGGCACATCCATATAACTTCTTCCTACATAATATTTGCCATCGAAAGTTTTTGTTTCTATTAGTACTTCTAATTTCTTTCCTATTAATTCTTTTTGTTTTTCTATAGCTATTTGTTGTTGCAGACTCATTATTTTATTATATCTATTCTTTTTTGTGTTTGAGTGAATTTGATTTGGAAGTTTTTCTGCTGGAGTTCCTTCTTCTTTTGAATAACTAAAGGCTCCTAATCTATCAAATTTTGTTTCTTTTACAAAGTTATATAGTTCTTCAAAATCTTCTTTTGTTTCTCCTGGGAATCCTACCATTACTGTTGTTCTAATTACTACATTTGGTATTTCTTCTCTTAGCTTTTTTATAACTTTTCGTATACTTTCGCTATTGCTTTTTCTATTCATTCTTTTTAATACACTATCTGATATATGTTGAATTGGTATATCGAAATATTTGCATATTTTATCTTCTTTTTTTACTACTTCTATTAATTCATCTGTTATTGTTTCTGGGTATGAATATAAAAATCTTACCCATTTTATTCCGTCTATTTTACATATTTCTTGTAATAATTCTGCTAAACGTGGTTTTCCATATATGTCTATTCCATATTTTGTTGTATCTTGTGCTATAACTATTAATTCTTGATATCCTTCTTTAGCAAATTTTTTAGCTTCTTCTATTACATCTTCCATTGTCCTACTTATGAATTTTCCTCTTATTTTTGGAATTGCACAATATGTACAAAAGTTGCTACAACCTTCTGCTATTCTCAGGTATGCAAAGTTTTCTCCTGTTGTTATTGTTCTATCTAAGAAGTTTAATTCTCTTTGTTTTGTTTCTTTTGGTTTTATAACTTCTTCTATTTGCTCCCATATTGTATTATAAGAATCATATTTTATCCATAAGTCTACTTCTGGAATTTCTTTTTCTAATTCTTCTTTAAACCTTTGTACTAGGCAACCCATTACTATTAAATATTTGCATCTTTTCTTTTTATATTCTGCCATTTCGAGTATTGTATTTATTGCTTCTTCTTGTGCACTTAAAATGAACCCACATGTATTTATTACTAAAATATCAGCATCTTCTGGGTTATTTACTATTTTATATTCATTATTTTTAAATAGGCCTATTGTCATTTCTGTATCTACTAAATTTTTGCTACAGCCTAAGTGTATAAATCCTACGTTCATTTTTTATTCTCCTTTTCATAATAATTGTGGCATGAATAAAATTTTCTAAGTTTAGAAAATCTCTCCATGCCACAATAATTATTAATATTTCAAAATTTCTCTAATTTCTGCTTTTGTTTCTTCCTCTGGTCTATCATTTCTTATATTAAATACATTTATATTAGGGTATTTTTCTTTTATCTCATTTGCCATTTGTAAATATACTTTTTGTTGGTTTATGCTATTACTAACTGCAAATTCAGAACCTTTGAATATAGCCTTTTCTCCTCTGTTCAACCTTTCTGAATATTTACTTTCATCTTCTAAATATAATGTAATATAATATATTTCGAAATCTAAGCTAGCAAATTCTTTTAGCAATTTTTCATAAACATCTGTAAAAGAATAGTCTTTTTTACCTAATCTACAATAGTTTTCTTCTGTAAAGAATGTTCTGTCAAAAAGCAAATTTATACTTTGGTTTTCCATTTTTTTCATGTACTCTAATAAATCTTCATACATTTCTTTTGCTTTTTTCTTTCCTGTTTTAGTGCTGTCAGATGTTCCACAAAGTCTATATAAATTTGTGTATGATAATGTATTCCTTATATAGTCTGTTACTGTTGTTTTTCCTGCTCCTTGTGATCCTTCTACTACGATAATTTTAGAATTTGCCATAATTTTTCCTCCCTTAAGTATTTACCTTTTTGGTTATTAATATGTTACATTTTTATTATTTTAGCACTCATCTAGTATATAGTCAATATTTTTTATTAATTTTCGACATTCTTTTCTCTTGATATTTCAATAGTTTTGTTATAAAATAAAAACATAAATTTAGAAAAGAGGTATTTTATTTTGGAAGATAAAAAAAGAAGATTATACAAAGGTAGAATTCTTAGTAACTTTAGAGAATTAGTTGAAAGATATGAAAATGAATACTCTGAAAAGACTGCATTTACATATAAGGAGAATCCTAAATCTAAAGAATTTATAAATATTTCTTATTCAAAATTTGCAAGTGATATTAAAAGTTTAGCTACATCTTTAATTCATTTGGGGCTTTCTAAAAAAAGAGTTGCAATTATTGCTTCCAACCGTTATGAATGGTGTGTAAGCTACTTAGCTATAACTACTAGTGATATTGTAGTTGTTCCTTTAGATAAATCTCTTCCAGATAATGAAATTGAAAGTTTAATTAAAAGAAGTGAAGTAGAAGCTGTTATATTTGACAAAAAACATATTGATGTTCTTAAAAACTTAAAGTCTTCTACTACTACTAATTTGAAACATTTAATTTGCATGGATGATACTGAAGATAAAGACGTTATTAATTATTCTGTATTAGTATCAAAAGGCAATTACTTACTTGAGAATGATGACCAAAAATATAAAAATATAAAATTAGATAATGAAAAAATGGCTATTATGCTTTTTACGTCAGGTACTACTGCAATTTCAAAGGCTGTAATGTTATCACAAGCTAATATTTGCGCAGATATTTATTCACTTTCTCAAATGACTGATATACGAAAAGAAGATATATTCTTATCTTTCTTACCTTTGCACCACACTTTTGAATCGACTTGTACATTTTTATATGGCACTTCTTGTGGCTTTACTGTTGCATTTAGTGATGGTTTAAGATATGTTGCAAATAATTTAAAAGAGTTTAACATTACTGGTTTTGTATCTGTTCCTTTAATGCTTGAAATTATGTATAAAAAAATTGATAAAGGGATAGAAGAACAAGGCAAAAAGAAATTAGTAAAAACTATGAGTTCTATTTGTAACTTTTTATTAAAATTTGGAATTGATATAAGAAGAAAAGTATTTAAATCTATATTAAATAGCTTTGCACCTAACCTAAGAATTTTAATTGCAGGTGGTGCACCTATGAGCAAGGATGCAATAGAATGCTTTGTTAATTTAGGTATAAATTTACTTCAAGGCTATGGCTTAACCGAAACTTCACCTGTTCTTGCAGGGGAAAATGATAAATATAAGAAAGCTGGCTCTGTTGGCTTTGCCCTTCCTGGTATTACAATTGAAATAGATAACCCAAATGACGAAGGCATTGGCGAAATAAAAGCAAAAGGTCCTACAATTATGAAGGGTTACTACGAAAATGAGGAAGCAACTAATGAAGTTTTAAAAGACGGATGGTTTTATACTGGTGATTTAGGTTATATTGATAAAGATGGATATTTATTTATTACTGGTAGAAAAAAGGATGTTATTGTTCTTAAAAATGGCAAAAATATTTACCCAGAAGAATTAGAAATATTAATAAATAAATTGCCTTATGTTTCTGAAAGTATAGTGTTTGGCATGCCAGATTCTAAAAAAGATGATTTAGTTCTATCTGCAAAAATTGTTTATAATAAAGATGTTATGAAGGAAATGTTTGAAGGTAAAGAAGTTAGTGACTATCATGATATTATATGGCAAGATATAAAGGCACAAATTAATAAGCAAATGCCTGCATATAAGTCTATAAGAGATATTATTATTACAGATGAGCCTTTAATTAAAACTACTACACAGAAAGTTAAAAGGCATGAGGAAATAAAGAAAATATTAGGAAAGTAAAAAGATGGCATACGCCATCTTTTTACTTTCCTATTTTAGCTTTACTTCATGAGATATAGTTCCTTCTGGTACATGGAAAACATATTTCGTTTCACTGCCAACTCCAAATGTCCAGATTGTTGCTTTTCCTCTTCTCTCATATTTTAATAATTCTGGTACCTTACAATTTGGATCTTCACTTTCTATAACTTTTCCTGAAACTGTATCAACTTCATATTCTGTTGAATAATCTGTTCCAAACTCTGAATCTATTTCATATCTATAAGTATATACATTTTCGCCAGAAACACTTACAAATAAAAAGCCCCCACCTTGTGTTTCTGTGCTATTTGAAAGAGTTACAAGTTCAGTACTTTTTACAAGTTCCCATTTGAAATTATAATAAGCATATTTTTTATATTATTAAAAACAGCTATGCCTACAACAAAAAGAAGAATAATTCCAATAAATGCTCCTATCTCAGAAACCTTTATTACACTATAAATTACCAATATCAAAGCAACTAATGCTATTATTAACCAAACAATTAGGTTTCTTAAAATTGATTTCATATTTAACTCTCCTTTTCTTTAATTAAAGACATTGTTTATGGGCTACATATCTATGTTAAACTGATTTTATAATCAGTCTAAAAAGGAACTCAATTTTTATTAACACTAATATTATCATAATTTTACGTAAATTACAAGTATTTTTTATAACTTTACTTGCATTTTACATAAGTATATGATATTATTTAAACATATTTATAAATCATTTCTATCTTATTTATTAAAGATGAAAGAAACCATAACCCATTAAAATAATTTTTAAGGAGGAAAATGATATGAGTAAGATTCAGAATATCAAAGAAAGAATAGTAACATATTACAATGACTTAATTAAGAACAATGTTATTACTGGCAAAGCACCAGTAACATTAGAGTGGATGAAACGACAAAGAATTTTAGAAGGTCGAGACGAGCTTGACATTCGGTTTGGACATGTAGTTGTAGATCGTATTATAGGTAAAAAAACACCACTTGCTAAGGCTGAACAATACTTAAATGAAGTTCGCAATAATCATAAATATGAACTTCTTCCTGAAATTGCCAAGTTACTTGCAAAAGAATATAATACAATCGTACAACCTGAGTATCCTTCTAGAGATCCATATTCCGAAGTAAATTATCGTCTTCTTATTCCTTATCAACATTTTCCATCAATAATTAGTTTCACTTATGGTCCAACTATCTCTTATAGTTTTGTTTATATTGAGGATATAATTTTTATCAATAATTTCATTTTAGAACACAATAATTTTTATGATGATAATTACTCTACGGTAATCTTATATATATATATTAGAGAACTTTTTTATATTACTTTAGTTGACTATTTTAATGAAATTAGAAATAAAGTGGAATCTATAATAAAACAAGATTAATATATGTATGTTGCAATAAACTGCAACCCTTGCAGTAATTTTTTCTAATAAAAAAACAACAAAAGGTATTAATTATTTGCCTTTTGTTGTTTTTCTATTAACTAAACATATGCTTTCTTGTCATTTCTAATAAGTTTAACTTTGTAAACTCTATTACTTGTGTTTTTGAACGGTCCTTTTTTAGCGCTTGCTTTAATGTTTCTAAAACTTGCTTTCTGCTTTTGGCTTCTTGCATATCTATGTAATCTATTATTATTATTCCACCTATATCTCTTAGGCGTAATTGCCTTGCTATTTCACAGCTTGCTTCTTCATTTACTTTTAGTACGGTTTCTTCTAAGTTTTGCTTTCCTGTAAATTTTCCTGAGTTTACATCTATGGCAGTTAATGCTTCTGTTTTATCTATTGTTATAAAGCCTCCACATTTAAGCCATATTTTTCTAACGCTTAATTTTTCTATTTGGTCATCTGTGTCATACATATCTAGTAAATTGTCTGTTTGTTTTAGCTCTACATTTACTTTGCTATTTTCGTCAATACTGTTTAATATTTTTTGTACTTCTTTAAAGCTTTGTATATCATCTACTAAAATTCTCTCTATACCATTATCAACTGTATCTAATAAAATTTTCTCTATAATAGAGTTATTTTTATATAATACTTTTGGAATTTGATTTGCTTTTAAGTTTTCACTTTGTTTTTTTATATCCTTCCACTTCTTAATAGTTTGCTCTATATCCTTTTTTATAGCTTCTTCACTTTTTCCTTCTGAAGCAGTTCTAATTATTAAACCTATATCACTTTTTATAGTTTCCTTAGCAATATTAATTAGTCTTTTTCTCTCATTTTCATCTTCTATCTTCTGAGAAACTGCTATAAATTTATCTTTTGGCATAAGTACAACAAATCTTCCTGGAATGTGTAAATCTGTACTTATTTTTGCACCTTTTAAATTTGTAGCATCCTTTTTTACTTGTACTAAAATATTGCTATCTTTTTTTATATAGTCTTTTATATTGTATTTATCTAAATCTTCATTTTTATTTCCAGTAACTTTGCTTACTTTTGGAAGTACATCTTTAATATGAATAAAAGTGTTTTTTTCTTCCCCTATATCAACAAAAGCTGCTTGCATGCCTGGCAAAATGTCTTTTACTTTTCCCAAATATATGTTGCCTTCAAGCCTTTTGCTATCTTCTTTTTCTTCGTATACTTCTTGCAATTTTCCATCTTCTAATAAAGCTATTACTTTTTTGTCTTCTTTTTTTGATATTAGTATCTCTTGCATTTGTTTTTTCCTTTCATATTAGAAGTTGAAGGTTGTAAGTTAGAAGTTGGATTTTAAGTAAATCCTTTGAAGAAATTACCATATTTTCCAACTTTCAACCTCTAACTTTTAACTTCCATTTAATTAAATTTATTCATAGCTATATCAATTCCATTTTTTAATATTTCTACAACCGCTTCTTTTGCTTTTTCTACTCCTTTTTCTAACTGCTTTTGTTCTTCTTCTGGAACTGGCCCTATTACGTAATTTATCATATCGCCTTCATATTTTGGCTTTCCTATGCCTACCCTAATACGTGAAAATTCTTCTGAGCCTAATTCTTCTATTACAGATTTCATTCCATTGTGTGAACCACTACTTCCTTTTTTGCGTATTCTAATTAAACCTGGTTCAATGTCTATATCATCATATATTACTATTATATTTTCTAA
>CAPNDH010000032.1 GCA_948664205.1 uncultured Clostridia bacterium
TATTTAAGACCTGAATTTGCAAAAGCAATTGTAGAAAAAGTAAATGGAACAGTTGTAGAATGCAATACAGCATATGATGGAGCAAGAAATACAACAGACAAACACAAAAAGTTAATGGAAAAACATGGATGGACTAAATATTTTGACATAGACATTATGGACGCAGAAGAACCAGATAAAGTATTAGAAATACCAAATGGAAAAGTAATAAAAGAAAATTATGTAGGGAAAAACATAGATAATTATGATTCAATGTTAGTACTATCACACTTTAAAGGTCACCCAATAGGCGGATATGGTGGAGCACTAAAACAATTATCAATAGGTGTTGCATCATCAGCAGGAAAAGCGTGGATTCATTCAGCAGGTGAAACAAAGAATCAAAATGAATTATGGGATCGTGTAGCAGAACAAAATAAATTCTTAGAAGCAATGGCAGATAGTGCAGAATCTGTTGCAGAATTTTTTAAAGGAAATATAGCATATATTAATGTTATGTGCAATATGAGTGTAGACTGTGACTGCTGTGCAGTAGCAGAAGACCCATGTATGAAAGATATAGGAATACTTGCAAGTTTAGACCCAATAGCAATAGACCAAGCATGTATAGACTTAGTATATAATTCAAAAGACCCAGGAAGAGACCACTTCGTAGAAAGAGTAGAAAGACAAAACGGAGTTCACACAATAGAAGCAGCTGCTGAATTAGGGTTTGGAACTAGAGAATATGAGTTAATTGATATAGATTAAAATGTTTAAGAAGGCTTATTAAAATAAGCTTTCTATTTTTAAAATAAATGTTTACAAACTTTGCTAACAAAATTTATAAAAAATGCTACACAAACTTAAAAAAGTATGATAGAATTAAAAAGTGAAAAATGAAGAGTCAAAAGCAAATTTTAAAGGAGGAAATAGTTATGTCAGGACATAGCAAATGGCACAATATAGCAGCTAAAAAAGGAAAAGCAGATGCAGCAAGAGGTAAAGTATTTACTAAATTAGGAAGAGAATTATTAATAGCAGTTAAAGAAGGTGGACCAGACCCAGCAGGAAATTCTAAACTAAAAAATGTTATAGCAAAATGTAAAGCAGCTAATATGCCAAATGATACAATTAATAATGCAATAAAAAAAGCATCAACAAGTAATGAAAGTTATGAAGAAATAGTATATGAAGGATATGGACCAAACGGAGTTGCATTAATAGTAGAAGCAGCAACAGATAATAAAAATAGAACAGCAGCAGATGTAAGACATGCTTTCGATAAATGTGGAGGAAATTTAGGAACATCAGGATGTGTATCATACCTATTTACTAAAAAAGGAGTAATAGTAATAGATAAAGCAAACTGCTCTACTGACGAAGATAGCCTAATGATGCTTGCAATAGATGCGGGAGCCGACGATTTCCAAGTAGAAGAGGAAATATACGAAATAACAACAGCGCCAGAAGCATTTTCAGAAGTAAGAGAAAAACTAGAAGCAGAAGGTCTAGAATTTTTAGAAGCAGGAGTACAAATGGTACCATCTACATATGTTGCACTAGACGAAGCAGGAACAGCAAGAATGGAAAGATTAATAGATATGCTAGAAGACCTAGACGATGTATCAGAAATATACCATAACTGGGAAGAATAAATAGAAAATGTCGCAATTGGGGACAACCTAATTACGACATTTTTTGTTCTAAATTATTAATATAAAACATATAATATTAATACTATGATAAATATAAATAACATTTTAAGATGCTTTCCTAATAATGTAGTAAGAAAAATAGACGAATACTTTATAAAAAACAATATAAATCTAAACTACTTAGAAGAAATACGTGTGAGGGTAAATAGACCAATAATAATGAAATTAGGACAAGCAGAAATAATAATTGAATATAATATAACTTCAGAAGAAATATTAGAAATATTGCAACAAATATGTGATAACTCTATATACAGCTATCAAAACCAAATAGTAAACCGGCTATATTACCTTAAAAGGAGGACATAGGGTAGGAATTACAGGAAATACTGTTATAAAAGATGGTAAAGTACTTAATATATCATACATATCAAGCTTAAACTTTAGAATAGCAAAACAGATATTAGGGGCAAGTGATAAAATAATAAAATATGTAATAAATCCAGAAGGAAATAGCATATATAGCACATTAATAGTATCTTCACCAGGTGTAGGGAAAACAACATTATTAAGAGATTTAATAAGAAGAATTAGCAATGGAATAGAAAGTATGCATTTTAAAGGAATAAATGTAGGAGTAGTAGATGAAAGAGGAGAAATAGCAGCAATGTATAGAGGAATTCCACAAAATGATGTAGGAACAAGAACAGATATATTAGATGGAATAACAAAACATTTAGGAATGACAATGCTAATTCGCTCGATGAGTCCAAAAGTAATAGTAGCAGATGAAATAGGAAGTATGGAAGATGTAGAAGCTATACGATATGGAATATGCTGTGGAATAAAAGGAATATTTACAGCACATGGAAGCTCCATAGAAGATATAAAACTAAACCCAGCACTAAACAAATTAATAGAAAATTATTGTTTTGAAAGAATAATATTTTTAAGTGATAAAAAAGAAAAGTGTGGGGTAGAGAGAGTATATGGACTAAATAAAGAAGAAAAATTGTATGTACAAATAAAGTCAGATGAGAGTATTTACAAATATTAAAAGGATGGGAAATAATTTTTCCATTCTTTTTTTGTTCTAAAATAAAATTCACCTGAATATAATTAATATAGAAATATAAAAATCATAAGAAAAAGGACAAGGTAACAAATATGCAAATAATAAAATACATAACATTAATATTAATTTTAGCATTAACCTCATACATAGGAATACTAATTTCAAAAAAATATTTAAACAGAGTAAAAGATTTAAAAGAAATGAAAAATGCATTAAATATGTTTAGTACAAAAATAAAATTTACATATGAGCCAATTCCACAAACTTTTAAAGAAATATCACAAAAAACAAAACCAGATATATCAAACATTTTTAAGAGTGTATGTGAAAAAATGAATACTGAAAATGCAGGAAAAGCATGGGAAGAAGCTTTAGAAGAATCAAGTACAAATATGACAAAAGAAGATATAGAAGTATTAAAAAATTTAAGTAATCTACTAGGAAAAGTAGATATAGAAGGACAAGTAAGTGAAGTAGCATTAGTAGAAAACTTTTTAGACACACAAATAGAACTAGCTGAAGAAGAAAAACAAAAATATGTAAAAATGTATAAAACATTAGGTGTAACAATAGGACTAGCAGTAGTAATAATACTAATATAGAAGTTAGAAGTTGGAGGTTAGAAGTTAGAACTAGGGTAAAAGCTTCGAAGAAAATACTATAAATCCAACCTCCAACCTCTAACTTCCAACTTCGAATCTTTATTTAAAGTGCTAAATAAAAAACTATTAACGATATAAGAAAATAGAAATTTGAGAGGTATATATATGGATATAAATTTATTATTCAAAATAGCAGCAATAGGAATACTAGTTGCTGTGCTACATCAAGTACTAGTAAGAGCAGGGAGAGAAGACCAAGCAATGATGACAACCTTAGCAGGTTTAGTAATAGTATTAACAATGGTAATAAAAGAAATAAGTACATTATTTGATACGGTAAGAACAATATTTGGGCTATAACCAACTAAAAGGGACGACCTTTTTTCGGAAAAAATTTCTAAAAGGGACACCCTTTTTTATAAATAAAATAAAAGTAAATAGAAGGGGTGTCCCTTTTAGAAACTTTTGGAAAGAAGCTAGTAATGGATATTATAAAAATTATAGGAATACGGCTTAATTGCCTTGATTATAATAATAATTTTAAAACAGTATAAACCAGAATTTGTTATATATGTATCGCTTATTGCAGGAGCATTAATACTTGGAATTATACTTAGCAAAATATCTGGCGTAGTAGAACTTTTAACTAATCTAGCCAACAAAACAGCTATAAATAATCAATTTTTAACATTACTTATAAAAATAACAGGAATAGCATTTTTAACAGAATTTGCGGTAAGTATATGTAAAGATTCAGGAGAAACAGCAATTGCTAATAAAATGGACATAGGTGGAAAAGTTGTTATTGTTTCTATGTCTATTCCAATTATATCAGGGTTATTAGAAACAATAATAAAGGTATTGCCTTAATGGAAGTTAGAAGTTGGAGGTTGGAAGTTAGAACTAGAGCAAAAGCTTCGAAGAATCTACCGAAAATCCAACTTCCAACCTCTAACCTCCAACTTCTAATAAAAGGAGCCACACAAATGAAAAAAATAGTTCTAATTTTTGCATTAATTATATTTCTACTATTTCCAACCTTAACTTATGCAGAAGAAGTAAGCCAAGAAGAAATCATATCTTCTCAAAAAGAAGTTTTGAATATTCCCAAATTTATAAGTGAATCCAAAAAGTATACAGAGGATGTATTTGGCGATGTAGATTATGGACAACTTTTAAATTCAGCTATAACAGGAAATGTAGATAACAAATTATTAGGTAAAAATATATTAAATTTAATAGGAAAAGAAACTATTGTATCTATCAGAGTAATTGCAAGCATTATGGTGATAGTTATAATACATAGTATATTAAAAAGTATAAGCGAAGGTCTAGAAAACCAAGGAATTACACAAATAACGTACTATATTCAATACATATTAATAGTAACCTTAATAATGACAAATTTTGCAGATGTAGTTACTATGGTAAAAGACTCTATTAACAATTTAGTAAATTTCTCTAACTGTTTAGTACCACTGCTTACAACTTTAATGTTAAGTACAGGAAGTATAGCATCAGTAAATTTACTGCAACCTATTTTACTATTTCTTATAACTTTTATAGGAAACTTTATAAATGCTGTAATAATACCAATTACATTAGTGGCAACATCACTTTCTATAGTTTCAAAAATATCAGATAGAATACAGCTAGACAAATTAGCAAAATTCTTTAAATCTAGCGTAATATGGGTATTAGGAGTAGTACTTACATTATTTGTAGGTTTACTTTCATTAGAAGGAAGCTTACGGAAGTACAGTAGATGGAATAACAGCAAAAACAACCAAAGCAGCAGTTGCTAATTTTATACCTGTTGTAGGAAAGATATTAGGAGATGCAGTAGACTCGGTAATAGGAGCTACAACAATACTAAAAAATGCAGTAGGTATAGTTGGTGTAATTGTAATATTAGGAATATGTATAGTTCCGATTATAAGGCTAGTACTTTTAATGACAACATATTATATAGGCTCAGCTATTTGTGAGCCAATAGCAGATAAAAAAATAATAGACCTACTTTCACGGTATAGGAGATACCTTTAAAATCTTGCTTGCAGTAATTACAACAGTATCAGTAATGCTAATATTAGGTACAACTCTAGTTATTAAGATATCTAATAGTGGTCTTATGTATAGATAGGAGAAATAAAAATGAAATTTATAACTTCTTGGGTACAAGGTATAATTGTAGCGGTAATAATTGGAAGTATTATTGAAATGTTACTTCCAAATGGAAATAGTAAAAAATATATAAAAGTAGTAATAGGTGTATACATAGTATTTAGTATAGTTTCACCAGTTATAAGCAAATTTACTGGAAATGAGTTTAAGCTAGATTCTATTATTGATATAAATAAATATGAAGATAAAATTTCTAGTTATGAAATAGATACCAAAAATTTAGAAAATACCAATAATTCCAATATAAAAGAAGTATATATATTAAATTTAAAGAAAGATATTAAAGCAAAAATAGAGGATAAAGGCTATCTTGTAAATAGTATACAAATTGAAATAGAAAATAACGATGAATATAAGATTGAAAATGTAAACATGACTATAAGTAAAAGAGAAAACAAAAAAGAAGAAATAGAAGAAAACAATGTAAATGAAATTGAAAAAGTAAATATAAAAGTGAAAATAGAAAATAATACTACTGAAGAAATAACTGAAATGATAAGACTAACAGAAAAAGAAATAAACGAAATAAAAGAATACATATCTTCAGTATATGAAATAGATAAAAATAATATAAATATAAAATAAAAGGAAAGTGATAATATGTTAAAAGAACAAATGAGTAAAATTACAAATATTTTTAAAAACAATGATGGAAATAATAAAAAGAAAATTGAAAATTTAGTAGTATTTGTAATTATTTTGATAATTACAATAATAGTAATAAATATCATATTAAAAGATGATAAAAAAGAAGGTAATACTGAAACTAATAGTATAGGAAAAACGCTAGCTAAAACAACGGAAGAACAAAATTATACAAACACAAACGATGAATTAAAAGAAAATTTAGAAACAATACTTTCAAAAATAGATGGAGTAGGCAAAGCAAATGTGTTAATTACATATTCACAAAGTAGTGAAAAAGTAGCAATGTATAATGAAGATAGTACGAAAAGCGATACAGAAGAGTCAGATTCCCGGTGGGCGGGAATAGAAAAATAAGTCAAACATCTACTAAAAAGGAAGTAATATATGAAGAAGTAAATGGGAAAAAACAGCCAGTAACACAAAGCATAGTAAAACCTAAAATAGAAGGAGCAATAATAATAGCAACAGGAGCACGGAAATAGTGAAGTAAAACTTAAAATAACACAGGCAGTGGAAGCTGCAACAGGACTTGCAACACATAAAATACAAGTATTTGAAATGAGCAAGTAGAGTTTAGGAGGAAAATATGAAAAGTTTAAAAAGAAATCAAGTTATTATTTTTGTTATTGCACTTATGTTAGTTTCAGCAGGATATTTAAGTTATACAGCTAATAATGATGCAAACACTATTCAGACAAGTTCTGAATTAAATGCTACTTTAGAATATGCGGGAATTGGAGATGCTAAATTAGTTAATAGTAATGGAGTGGTTGATACAAATACTGTTAATGAAAATAATATAGCAAATGAACAATTGGAAAATACAGAAAATAAAAATGTAGAAACTAATAATAAAGATAATGTATTGGAAACAAATGCAAAGGAAATAGAAGAATATTTTTCATCTTCAAAATTAACAAGAGACACAATGTATTCTCAAATGATAGAAACATATGAGAAAATATTAGAGAACCAAAATATTGCGTCAGACCAAAAAACAATAGCACAAACAGAAATTAAAAATATAAATGATTGCAAAAATAAAATTATGATATGTGAAAATTTAATAAAAACAAAAGGCATAAGCGATAGCGTAATTTTTATTAATGGAGATAGTATCAGCGTAGTAGTACGAGCAGAAAAATTAGAACAAGACCAAATAGCACAAATACAAAATATTATAGCAAGAGAAATACAAGCTGAAATTAGTAATATACATATAAGTAATAAATAAAAATATAAGATTAAAAAAACAGGATAATTTCTTTAAAGAAATTATCCTGTTTTTTTAATCTTAAACTTCTAACTTCCAATCTCTGTATTATTTATAAGAAATCTAATGAATAGTCACTGTCTATTTTCTTTGAAATATTAGGAAAAACATGGGACACATAGAAATGTGCACCTTCCATTTTAGTATCTCTTAAATAAGGACTTAAAAAAATATAAAATGAATGCCTAAAAAATACTACATCAAGATATTTTTTCAGATAAGTAATATCATTACATAACTTATAACCATGTCGAAGTTGGTAATTGTATAATATTTCGTATAGATGTTCTATCTTTAGTGAGGCATAAATCTTAATAATAACGATAAATGCAATGATAGAAAAAATAATAAATATTAAAGCCCGTGTCATAAAGCAATCTCCTTTCTTTTTTACACTTAATCATACTCTTATATTAACATAAAGTAATATAAATGTCAATAGATTAATATATATTAACATATACTAAACGACAAAAAAGATTAGTTAAAAATTATTTATAAATTTAAACTAATCTTTTTTGTTAATTTAAAAGTCAAGGCCATTTCTTGCCAAAAACCTCTTTCTCTCTTTTTTCAAAATCTCTTTTACATCCATATCTAGTACCACCAGATATTAATGCATGGTCTGACTCATACCGAAGAGGACAATTAGGCTCTTTACAAAATGCACATTCAATATTTCCTTTAATTACTGAAAACAATTTTTTGTCTACCATATTGTTTACCATCCTTTCAAAATTATTTGACAAGAGTTAAAAGTTACAGTTAATTATGAAAATAATATATAACATATTGAAACAAAAAGCAATAGCAATAGCAAAAAAATATAGGCTATTTCTTCGGAGAAATTCCCAAAACTTCCAACCTCCAACTTCTAACTTCCAACTTCCATTCCAAAAATTTCAAAAAACTGTTGTAAAAAATCAATTTATTGATATAATAAGAAACAAGGTAAGAAAATTTTAGGAGGAAAAATAGTTATGTTAAAGAAAGTAGCAATACTTGCAAATGGTGGAGATGTTTCAGGGTTTAATGCTGTTATAAGAGCAATAGTTAAAACTGCTGAAAGCAATAATATTGAATGTTATGGATTTATAGATGGATATAGAGGACTTTTGAAAAATGATTATATAAAATTAAGTAGTACAGATAAAGCTTCAGGAATTCTTCAAAAAGGAGGCTCAATAATATCATCTTCTACAAATGCAAATGTATTCCATTATAAAGTAGTAGATGAAAATGGAAATGTAGAATATAAAGATTTATCTGATAAATGCGTTCAAAATGTAAAAGAAGACGGTTTCGATTGTATATTTACATTAGGAGGAGACAGTACACAAAAATCTGCAAGAGATTTTTCATTAAAAGGATTAAATGTTATAGGTGTGCCCAAAACAATAGATAATGACGTAGCATGTACAGATATAACTTTTGGATATAATACAGCTGTTACTGTTGCTACAGAAGCTTTAGATAGACTTCATACAACAGCAGAAACACATAATAGAATAATGGTTTTAGAAGTAATGGGAAGAGAAGCAGGATGGATAGCGTTAGAATCTGCAATAGCAGGTGGAGCAGATATTGCTTTAATTCCAGAAATTCCATATGATATAAACAAAGCGGCAGAAGCAATAAAAAGAAGACAAGAAAATGGAAAAAACTTCAGTGTTGTAGTTGTGTCTGAAGGTGCATATCCAAAAGGTGGAGAAATGGCAATAGCAGGTAAAAAAGATGATGGCGAAGGGGTAATAAATGTAAAACTTGGTGGTGCAGGTGAAAGAGTAGCAGAAGAATTAGAAAGGCTAACAGGATTGACTGCAAGGTGTACAGTATTAGGATATATGCAAAGGGGTGGAACACCAACAGCATATGATAGAGTTCTTTCTACAAAATATGGTTCAAAAGCAATGGAACTTGCTCTTGAAGGTAAATTTAATGTTCTTACAGTTATAAAAAATGGAAAATTAGACTGTGTACCTTTAGAAGATGTAGTAGGAAATAACAAGGAAATAGGTGCACTTCAAGATGGAACATTAGGAAATGTAAAAATAGTTACTATGGAAGATGATTTAGTAAAAACAGCTAGAAATATAGGAATTAATTTAGGAGATTAAAATAGAAAAATGCGGGGATAATTATTTCCCCGCATTAAGGTTATTTTGACTTAATGTTACTTGTCATCATTTGAAGAAAGCCAACTCTTCAGTTTAGATTTAGCTACTTCTTCGGCTTTTCGATACATACTTTTTACCTGCTTGGCTTTTTCTTTGCATACATCTTTTAATTCATCTAATTCATCAGAAGAAATAGCAGTATGGATAATATCTTTTATTTCTCCATAGCCAACTTTCAAAGAATCTAATAAAGAACTTTCATTTAACTCTTTATTTAAATAGGAAATAACAAGTTCAGTGTGTGCAATGATTAATTCTGCTGAATACGGATCATTTGGATCGTAAGCTTCAATTAAATCTAACATTTCATCTGCTACTATGCTATATTTTGGATAACTTTTCAGTTTTCCAAAACAAGAGGCTAACCGTATTAATCCATTGATATGATTTAAATTTTTAATACGATCTTTCTTAGATGATGATGATATAGAATTACAAATATCCTGCATTTCGGTGATTAGTTCCTGAAGTTCTTCTTTCATAGTCGGTACCTAACCTTTCTTAAACATTGTTTATAGTTACTTAAATATTATACTATATTATGTTAAATATATCAAGGGCAAATATGAAATTTGACATAACTAAATATCTATGATATTATGTCTGAAAGTATTTTAGAAACCAATAACAATAATTTGTTAAGGAGGATGCAAAATGACAAGAGAAGAGTATAATAATTTAACAGACGAACAGAGGTATAGTTATATTTTAGAACTCGAAGAAGAAAAGAAAGTTTCCGACAAAGCATTAGAAAAAGTTTTATCTTATTATGAGAAAGATGATGATCCATTTATTTCATTAACTGAAGTTCATGACGGAGCACGTTATTCTACAGATATAATGATAAGAATATCAGATATTATTAAAGCAGAAGAAAATATACAAAGAAGAACAATAATTACTACAAAAGAAATAAGTGGAGGATATAATAAACAATACACAGTAAAAGATTCTTTAAATGGAATAATGAAGAGAATTGCTTATTTGAAAAATGAATCGAGAAATGATATCGAATAATTTATTTAAAATACAAAAAAATCCATTGAAATAAATGGATTTTTTTGTTATTATATATAAAGTTAAAAAGAAAGGTATGGTAAAATGTTAAATTTCAAAGAAAAAATAGCAGAGGCTATAAGCAAAGTAACAAATATAAATAAAGAAGAATTAGAGAGTTATATAGAAGTACCAAAAGATACTTCTATGGGAGATTATGCTTTTACATGTTTTAGGTTAGCAAAAGAACTAAAAAAAGCACCACCAGCTATTGCAAGTGATATAAAAGAGAACTTGGAAATAGATGATAAATATATTAATAAAGTAGAAATAGTAGGAGGATACTTAAATTTCTTTGTTAACAATTCTATATTAGTAGAAGAAGTATTAAAGGAATTTGAAAACAAAAATGAAAATTTAAATATAGGAGAAGGTAAAAATATAGTAATAGATTATTCTTCACCTAATATTGCTAAACCATTTCACATAGGGCATTTGCGTTCAACAGTAATTGGAGGGGCATTATACAATATATATAAATATTTAGGATATAATGTAATAGGCATAAACCACCTAGGCGACTATGGAACACAATTTGGCAAATTAATAGAAGGATATAAAAGATGGGGAGAAGAATACAATATAGAAGCAAACCCAATAGATGAACTTACAAAAATATATGTAAGAATTAATAACCTTTGTAAAGAAGATGAAAGTATTTTAGAAGAATGTAGAAATAACTTCAAAAAGTTAGAAGATGGTGATGAATATTGTAATGAAATTTGGTCAAGATTTAGAAGTTTAAGCCTAAAAGAATTTCAAAGAGTATACGATTTATTAGGAAGTAAATTTGATTCATGGAATGGTGAAGCTTTTTATTCAGACAAAATGGCAGAAGTTGTGCAAAAACTAGAAGAAACAGGAAAATTAGTAGAATCAGAAGGAGCACGAATAATTGACTTAGGAGAAAATATAGCACCATGTATTATAGGAAAAACAAATGGTTCTACAACATATGCAACACGTGACTTAGCAGCTATTTTATATAGAGCAAGAACATATAATTTTGACAAAGCATTATATGTAACATCATATGAACAAGTTTTACATTTTAAACAAGTATTTGAAGTTGCAAAATTATTAGGATTAGATGAAAAATATATAAATGGTCTAGAACATGTTCCTTTTGGTATGGTAAGGCTAAAAGAAGGAAAAATGTCTACTAGAGAAGGAAATATTATAAAATTAGAAGATTTACTAAATGAAGCAATATCAAGAGCTCTAAAAGTAATAGAGGAGAAAAATCCAGATTTAGAAGAAAAAGAAGAAGTAGCGAAAAAAGTTGGAATAGGAGCAGTAATATTTAACGATTTAGCAAATAGTAGAATAAAAGATGAAATATTTGATTGGGATACAATGTTAAACTTCCAAGGAGAAACAGGTCCATATATTCAATATATATATGTTCGTACAAAAAGTGTAATAGAAAAGGCTGGATATT
The DNA here is from genome assembly GCA_948664205.1 of uncultured Clostridia bacterium. Classification (GTDB taxonomy): domain Bacteria; phylum Bacillota; class Clostridia; order TANB77; family CAG-508; genus UMGS1663. The sequence goes on from CAPNDH010000032.1 coordinate 12,094, forward strand.
TACCTAAATACGAAAATATAAATGTAAATGTATTAACAGACGATTCATCAATAAATGTTATAAAAACAATTTCAAATTTTGAAGAAGTATTAAAACAAGTAGTTCAAAAAAATGAACCATCGATATTGTCTAGATATTTAATAGATTTAAGCCAAAGCTTTAGCAGTTTTTATAACGCTAATAAAATTATTGGAGAAGACAAAGAAAAACAAGATGCTCGTTTATATTTAACAAATGTAGTAGGAACAATACTAAAAACAGGAGCGAGCCTATTAGGTATTGAAATGCCTAATAGAATGTAGAATTAGAACAGTAAAAATTAAACGTAAAAATTTAATAAATAATAATCTGCAAGCATTAAAATCAAGATAGAAACGTAGGGGCTTAATCGGTAAGGAATACCTATTAGGAATACCGAATTACGCCCTTAGTATAAATCTAATATTTACAAATTTTAATTATGCATTTAGGGCGTAATTGGGTAAATTCTCTTAGGTATTCCTAACCGATTAAGCCCCTACAATATAAAATGCTTTTAACCGTAAATTGTAATAAGGGAAGAAAAATGAAAATAAGAAGAATAATATTTTTAATATTAATAATCATAAACTGCATAACAATATTCTACTTTTCAAATCAAGAAGCAGATACTTCTAGTAGCTCAAGCGGAAGAGTTGTAAATTTTGTTATGAAAGTATTACCACAATTTAAGAATATGGAAGAACATCAAAAAGAACATATAGCAAATGAAATATTACAGCCAATTGTAAGAAAAATGGCACATTTTTCAATATATACATTACTAGGTTTTCTAACTATAAATTTTGCACTTGTATGTAAGAAAAAAACATTAGTGTGCAACACAGACGAGCTAATAGCCTCGCCCCTACAATTAAAAATAGGTAGAAATAAAAGGATATTATATAGCTGGTTATTTGGTACATTATATGCCATATCAGATGAAATACATCAACTATTTATACCAGGTAGAAGCTGTGAATTTAGAGACATTTGTATAGATTCATTAGGAGTATTAATGGGAATCACTATTATGATAATTGTTATTAAAATATTTACAAAAATAAAAAATAGTTGTAGGGGCGGCTATTAGCCGTCCGCTCTTCGAAGAAATTACCCAAATATCTAACATCTAACTTCCAACATCCAATTTCTAATAAAAAAAGGAGCTAAAAATGAAAAAGGTACAAGTCCTAATGTCCACATATAATGGAGAAAAATATTTAAAAGAACAAATAGATAGTATATTAAGCCAAGAAGACGTTGAAGTAAATTTACTTATAAGAGATGACGGCTCAACAGATAAAACCATAAGCATATTAGAAAATATAACAAAACAAAATGAAAATGTAAGATACTATATAGGCGAAAATATAGGTTCAGCGAGAAGTTTTATGGACTTAGTAAAACAATCGAAAGAAGCAGACTATTATGCATTTGCAGATCAAGATGATGTTTGGAATTCAAAAAAGATTATTTCTGCAATCAAAAAAATAGAAAATGATAATAATAAACCTTCTTTATATATTTCTGCTTTAGAAGTAGTGGATGAAGAGTTGAATACTATAAAAATAAAAAAAGTAAGTGGAAACTTTTGCTTTGAAGGAGAAATATGTAAAAACTTTGCAACAGGTTGCACAATGGTTTTTAATAAAAAATTATGTGATATTATAAAAATGTATAATCCTGAATATATAATAATGCATGATTCATGGATAACTAGAGTATGTTATGCAGTTGGCGGAAATGTAATTATTGATGAAAACACATATATTAAATATAGACAACACGGAAATAATGTAGTAGGTTATAACTATGACAATAGTTTTAAAAAATTAAAAAAACAACTAAAAATAGCATTTGTTGATAAAGTTAGCATGAGGGTTAATATAGCAAAAGAACTTAAAAAAGGATATGAGGAATTATTAACAGATAATGCAAAAGAATTAGTAAATAATCTTATTAATTACCAAACGAACAAAAAAGCAAAAAGATGGCTACTTAAAAATAAAAAGTTTAGGACAAATAATTCTAAAATAGATAGGAAAATTAAAATAGGCATTATTTTAAATAAGTTTTAGGTTTTATGAAATACTACCTATTTAAATCATTTGTAAAATTAGCGCGAAGGGATTAATATATTTTATTTTTGGAATGCAGACTTAGGCAGCCCTTCTAAGGCAGTTGAATACCCATTGTCATGGAGGGCGAAATGGAAATATTAATCCCTGGGAGCGGTAGTTTATAGAACACTTAGACAAGTGTAAAACATTAGATTGGAGAAAAATAATGAGTAAAAGAAATGTTTTTATCATAGGTTCAAATGGAATACCTGCAAAATATGGTGGATTTGAAACTTTTGTAGAAAATTTAACAGCAAAAAAAGTAAGTAACAATATAAAATACCATGTAGCATGTATAGGAAATGACAATTCTGAGTTTGAATATAATAATAGTAGATGTTTTAACATAAAAGTACCTAATATAGGCCCAGCTAAAGCAGAATATTATGATTTAGTTGCATTAGAAAAAACTATAAAATACATAAAGAAAAATAACATAGAGAAGCCAATAGTATATATATTAGGAACAGGAGTTGGCTTATTTGTTGGGATTTACAAAAAGAGATTACACAAATTAGGAGCAAAAGTATATGTTAATCCTGATGGATGTGAATGGAAAAGAGCTAAATGGAATTGGCTATTAAAAAAATTCTTCAAAGTATGTGAAGGAAAAATGGCTAAACACGCAGACTTACTTATATGTGATGCAATAAATATGCAAGAATATATAAATGTAGAATATAAAAAATATAATCCAAAAACTGAATTTATTGCATATGGCTCAGCTTTAGAACAAACTAGTAAAGTTAATAAATTAGTAGCTTGGTGTTTAGAGAAACATATAAAAAGAAACGAATATTATTTAATTGTAGGAAGATTCGTGCCTGAAAATAATTATGAAACAATGATAAAAGAATTTATGAAATCTAATACAAAAAAAGACCTAGTAATTATTACAAATGTAGAACAAAATAAATTTTATGAAGAATTAAAACAAAAAACTAATTTTGATAAAGACAAAAGAATAAAATTTGTAGGAACAGTATATGATGATGAACTATTAACATTAATAAGAAAAAATGCATATGCATATTTACATGGTCATGAAGTAGGAGGCACAAATCCATCTTTATTAGAAGCATTAGCTACAACAGACTTAAACTTATTATTAAATGTAGGGTTTAATAAAGAAGTAGCAGAAAATGGAGCATTTTATTGGAATAAAGAAGAAAATAATTTAAGTAAATTAATAAATAAAATAGAAAAAATCTCTAAAAAAGAAAAAGAAATATATCGTGAAAATGCTAGAAATAGAATAAAAGGTAAATATAATTGGCACGAAATAGTAAAAAAATATGAAGAAACCTTTGAAAATTTTGTATAAGTATTGACAACAATTTCAAATTTTAGTATAATTTTATAGTATCTAAAAAGAGAAAGCTATGCAAATAGATATACATATATAAGAACTTACGTAAAGAGGAGGGAATTAGAAATGGCACAACCAAAAAGAAGATGGTCTAAAGCAAGAACAGGTTTAAAAAGATCAACATGGAAATTAGAAAACAAAAATTTAGTAGCATGTCCACATTGTCACGAAATGATGATGCAACATAGAGTTTGCTCAAACTGTGGTTACTATAATGGAAAAGAAGTAGTAGCAAAAAAAGAAAACTAATAAAATGAAAAAGAGAAATTTAGGAGTATTTCAATAAAGACAATTTATTGATAATGCTCATAAGGATTTCAAACAGTGTAGTTTATACTATGCTGTTTTTTTATATTCTAAGGAAAGTCATCCTCGACAGAGGTGAGTTTCCTTAGAAGATAGTTATGTAAGAATTAGATTTTCTTATGTGGCTTTGCCACTTAGAAAATTTTATTCTTGCTTT
>CAPNDH010000033.1:0-1387 GCA_948664205.1 uncultured Clostridia bacterium
ATTTTTATATCTATTTTACAATTCTTATAATCGAATCCTAGGCTTTCATTATCGTATCCTATTTCTTTGATTACATTTCTTACTACTGCTTCATAATCTACTTTTGCTTTACTTGTAATTTCTCCAATTATAAGAACATATTGCTCTGTTACTGCAGTTTCTACTGCTACCCTTGAATATTTATCTTGCTTTAAGCATTCATCTAAAATTGCATCACTTATTTGGTCTGCTACTTTATCTGGATGCCCTTTTGTTACTGATTCACTTGTTATATATCTCATTTTAATTCTCCTTTTTTTATATTTCATAAATGACTTGTAATAACCTCCAAAGTAAGTTATAACACAACGCTAGGAGGTATTTGTTATGTTTAATCAACAGTTTTTACACGATTTCTACAATGGAGCTTATTGTCCATCTGATAATGCTGGTAGTGATTCCCTTAAGTCTAGAAATCTATCACGAAAAATTGATGATGTGGAAAAGCAGCTTTTTAAAAGGTTGGATAGGAAATCAAGAAAGTTACTTACTCAATTAATTGAATATCGCAATGAGGAACTAAATGATTTCGCTTTTAGAGCTTATTTTGATGGTATCGGTTTTGCTACTACTATCCTAATGAACTCTTTAGATGAGGGAGATTAAAAATAGGCCCCCCCTTACCTATTTCCCGAAATAATTTACAGAGCTCCCCTCGCCGTTCCCCCTGTTGACTTTTTTAGAGATTTGACCTGGGGGCGGTAACGGAGTTGATTCTCATTATTTGTTTTTTGATGTCATTGTAGATGTTACAGTTTTGTAGCATCTTCTTTATTTCTTTTTCATTTAGTTTTCTATGTCTTTGTTGATGGCACGATTCACATAGACATATCATATTGTCTATGATGAGTCTTAGTTGCCACATTATCTTTATTGGTATGATATGATGTACTGTTTGTGCTGGTACTACATATCCCATCTTTAGGCAGTCTTGACATAGATAGTTATCCCTTGCTAGTGCTGCTTTTCTTGCTTGTTTCCATCCTGTTGTTTTGTAGAATGCTTGCTCTTTATCATCAGTCCTATGTTGGTTGTATCTTCTGTTTATTATTCTTTTTTGTTCTAGTTCTATATATTCGTGTTCCTTACAGTACCTATTCCTTGTTAGGTTGTTACACCCTAGCTTATTGCATTTATGTAGTTTCTTTAATGGCATTGTTATCTACTCCTACTACTATTACCCTTTTATAAGGAGTAAGCCAAGTAGTGTTGCTTCTACTTGGCCCATATATGAGTATTACAAAAGGGTATTACTTTTGTTGTTTATTTTTTGACCAAAATTAAAAGAACACCAGTATTCCCAGTATTCTTCTAACTTTAGCAAAGCATAAACAGAAAAAGAACAAGA
>CAPNDH010000033.1:1487-15225 GCA_948664205.1 uncultured Clostridia bacterium
AAAGGTTTAGAACAATATGTTTCTGCTGTTAGGTGTCAAAAAGACTATGCAGATATTGAATTCAAATATTCTCCTTATGTTACACATTATAGTATAAAATGTGGATTCAATAAACATCATATGTTGCTTATGGATACCTATCATCCTTTAGAACATGTTAAGTCTTATGGCATTCCTTTTGTTGATTGGCAGAGATATGATGATGCCTTACATGAATCACAACAAATATCTATTTTACAAAATAAGGTACTTAAAAATATTAAATGTACATTTCTTAAAATAAATTCAAAAAAATAATGGATTCATCTCCATTATTTTATTTTTTGCTCTAATTTTTCTATTCCTTCTTTAATTGCAATGTTTATTAGTACATAAATTGGAATATTATATTTCTTCTTCATTTTGTTTAATGTTTCTAATGCTGATTTTCTCATTATAACTGAATGTTTTTCTAGGTCTTTCATTTCACGCATTGTTACTTGCTCTTTTTCTGCTAATTCATATATACATAAATTGATGATTTTGCTTACAGATGCATCAAATTCATTTTCTGATAATCTTATTAAATTTTCATATAAATCCGATTCAATATCTAATGTCCTTTGACTTAAGGTTTCTTTTCTTAATAAAGTATCTAGCATTCCCACTTTATATCGCTCCTTTCTATTGTACTGTATCGAATTTATTATAAAATATTTATGCTTATAATATAATGTTTGTAGAACGAATAAATAATATGCGTTCAATCGTTGTTTTTTGTCTTTTTTTGTGTTATACTAATATACAGTAGTAAATTATTATAAAGGAGTGATTTTATGATGTTCGCAGATTTTATATTGCAATGGATTTATTCATTACCAGTTGAGCAACAAGGTCCTACAACCGTTATGATATGTTTGTTCTGTCTTGAATTGTTATTTGGATTATTATCTATAAAAGCTACTAACGATTATGTTCGTGCTGTTAAGAAATCTAGAGGCTATTAAGCCTCTTTTCTATATACTTTCATTTAATCACTTGACAAATTTTTACTTTTAAGTTATACAAACGCACAATGGTTTTCTATTAGCTAATAAACCTAATTTTTTTTATAGGAGGTAATAATGTATAAATTTATTGAGCAGCGAGATACTACTGATGCTTTAGTTGAACTTATGAAGGACATCACAATATCTAATTCTGACAAGGAAAAAATTTATAATACTATTATGATGTTTAGAAACACTCCAAAGCAACAAGACAGATTTGTACGAGCTTTTGGTTTAAAGCCACCTAATTTTAGAAAAGAAAGCATACAAGAAATTGCTCAATCATATAATTGTTCAGTTTCTGCTATACATAGTTCTTTATTAGCTGTACAATCTACCTTATATCGCATCCCATATGAGTATTTTCTAGTTATTAAGGAAATATACGAAAAGTACAAAAATTAGTATTATTGAGATTTCTAGCATTATGTTAGAAATCTCTTTTATATTAGCCCCATTTCTTTTCCAACATATTCAATTATTTTCCCCTTCATTCTGTAGTATGTTCTTTCTGATACTGGGAAATCATAGCAGACTTTTATTTTATTATTTGCATCTGTTTCTTTGTAGTTCATTTCAAAAAATCTTTTATGATCAGCATCAAGTTTCTTTAGGGCATTTTCAATACATTCTTTATTATATTCCATTTTATATATTGCCATTGGAGTTGATAACCTTATTACTTTGTCAAGTGTTGGATCTGATTTATTATTCCCTTTTGGTTGTCCATCTGCAGGTGGAGGACTTGATGAGATAATATCTTGCCTTATGGCTTCTATCTTTTTTTCATAGCTTTTATAATTAGTTAATTCATAATCTATATAATTATATACTTTTTTATTTATTCTCATTTTCGTTCCTCCTTAGCAATTTATTATTTTCTAATATTTTTTGTACATCTTCTATACTGTATGCTATTCCTGTTATTGCACCTGCTTCTTTTAATTTTTTTAATGTTATTTCTTGCAATTTGGTTGGAGTGTTTCCTGGTACTTTTACCTCAATACATACTATTTTTCCTGCATACACACACATAATATCTGGTAGACCTATTACCGAATATTGATTTCCATGATTCTTCCAGACTACCGCATTTGGAAGATTATCCTTTAAATACTTTTGTATTTTTCTTTGTAAAACACTTTCTAACATTTCGATTCCTCCTTTAGCAGTTTTTTTAGTATTTCTTCTAATACATTTACTACTATGGAGTTTCCTGCCTGCTTGTATAACTGTGTGTCGCTTGTAGGAATTTCTTTTGCTTTGTAAAAGTCAGTATCATCAAATCCGCATAAGCCTCCAACATTCAAGTGGTGTCAATCTTCTTATTTTATATTCTGGATATTTTTCTTTCATCACATAAGTAGGATTTCCTTGAACAGCTTTTACTGTTGGTGTTATTCCAGTTTCTGATATTACTCTACCTGCTTCATGTCCACTTGGAAAACAATTCCCCTCTACCATTATTTTATTTGTATTTACCAATGTGGCTTGTCTGCATCCAGTATCTAAAGTTTGTGCTACACCATGTCCTACTCTACCTCTTTTTTTATTTGAATATGGAAAATTCATGTTGATGCTATCTCCTTCTGTTGCTGTGTCATATCCTTTTTTTGTTGCGTTTATTACATTTATCATAGGTTGTCTATATCCACCTTGCATTGTATCTAATGGTGGAGCGATTCCTTCTTTTTCATACACGCTTCCTGCTTGATGTCTTTTTCCATCTTTATCAAAGATTCCACCTATTCTTTCTACCATAACTTTTGGCTTTATATTTCCACCTTGCATTGCTGTTACTGTAGGTGCTATTCCTTTGTCTGAATAAACTTTATTTGATGACCTATACCATCCTTTGTTATTCAAATCTCCTGCCTCTATGATATTTCCGTTAGCATATCCATGTGTTCCTGCAATTATTGTCGGACTTATTCCATCTGGAGAATATACTTGACCTGCTTGGCTATTTGGTGTTATTTCTCCAACTTTTGCAATTTCTCCATTATTTTGTTCTTTTGCAATAAATCCTTTAATCATATTTTCTGATAGAAAATACTTTTCATCTACTTCATTTTCAAGTATATCCTTTAATCTTAACCCATTATCAAACTCTGTTGGAAATTCAAATGTTCCTGTGTCTATATCTTTTCTAATGCTGACTATAAAGACTCGTTCCCTATTTTGTGGTACACCGAAATTCTTGGCATTAAGTACCTTCCAGTAGTTATTGTATCCTGCATTTTCCAAATCCTTTAGGATCATATCAAATGTTTCCTTGAATCTCTTACTTGTTAGATTTTTTACATTTTCTATAATCGAGTATTTTGGTTTAGTTTCCTTTAGTATTCTTATGCCTTCATAATATAGTCCGCTTCTAGTTCCTATTTCTACGCCTTTTAGTTTTCCTGCTACTGATATATCCTGACAAGGAAATCCCCAAGTCATCATATCAATTTTCTTTTCTGCATTAACAAAATGTATTTCTCTAATATCTCCTAGGTTTAATTCTTCGGATTCATTATGTATTGCACAATAACTTTTTATAGCATATTTATCAATTTCACTAAATCCTACTAATTCATAAGGGATATTCTGTCTTTTTAGTGCTTTTTCAAATGCACCGATTCCGAGTAAATAAGCTCAATAATTTCATATTATTTCATCCTTTTTCTACTTATTTACCCTTTTGATTTCTCAATTATCTCCTTCCAAATCTCGACATATTTTCTGATTTCCATTTCGAGTTCGGTTATACTTCTTTTTTCGTTGTATACTCTATCTATTTTGCACAATTGCATTCCATATTTCTGGTCTAGTTCTGGATTTTCATTTAGAAATTCAATTTGTTTTCTAGTTAAATTTCCTGGACCATATTGTGTCATATAATCCATTAGCTCATTCGCCTTTTTAGGTGTAAATGATGCTAGTTGTTTTTTCTCTAGTTCTATAATTTTTTTTACCAATTCTTCATATTCTGTTTTCCATTTTTTCAATTGTTTTTCTGGTAATTTATCTGCTTTTTCTTTTTGTTTCAATAGTTTCGCTAATTCTTCATCCATTTTTGTTACACTTTCTTATGTGTAACAGGTGTAACAATGTGTGACGCATTTTTCGTTTATATTTCAATGTTTTTAGCATTTTGTCACACATCACACATTTTTTTAACATATACTATATAGAATAAAAAAAATATGATTTTCTATTTTTATATTTTTTTATCCTATATGTAAAATTACATTTTATGTGTGATTTGTGTTACATTTTATGTATTATTACAGCCCCAACTTTTTCGCTGTCACACAAACCGTTACACATGTGTTACACATCACACTTATTTTTAATCAAATGGACATTCCCTCATGTCAGTTTTAAAAGCAATGAATCTTTGCGTTTGTCCATCCCATCTTTTAGTTACCAAGTTCCTACCTTGATTATCTTTGTCTATGTAGTCCCTATCTGCTAGTCCTTTTAGAATTTTTCTATAACTCATTTTTTGTTTTTCTAATACGCCTTGCAATATGTGTGGTAGAATATAATATTTTCCTTTGTCTATGATTCCATATCGCTCATATCCATACGAATTTACTGATATGCCTCTGACATCTACAAGGTCAAATGAATTTTTATTACTTATTACCCAACTATGAATATAATCATATGCTTTTTCTACAATGTCACTTTCTTTTACTGTTGTTAGGTTATCTAGTAATTCTAATCCCATTTGGTAGCTTCTTTCTTCAGTATCAGTTTCATTGAATAGTAATTCACTTTGTAATATATCTGCTAGGATAATTACTGCTATTGCTGTTATATGTGTACTAATTTTATCTTGCGTATCATCTTTTAATCTAGCAACTATATCCTTGTATCGTTCTTTTAACTCATTTCTTTTTGGATATCTCAATATTAATTCTTCTACGAATTTCTTACCTGCAGTTCCATAGTATGATTCACTTATTTCGTGCATTTTTGCCGCTTCTTCTGTACTATAAAATGGTGTTCCTGTAATTTCTAATGCTCTGGTTATAATTCCTGATTGTGAGGTCATTGTACTGATTGGCTCCTCGCCAGTTGTTAATATAAAACTACGCCAATTTGATATTGCCTGTGTACCTCCTGTTTTGCTACCTCTTAATTTTCCGCTTCCAGTACCTAGCATATACACAAGGTTTTCTATAAATGCTTGGTTATCTCCTGCAACTTGTTTTTCATCTATTCCAACTGGTAGATCATTGAATAATGTTGCCCTTCTTTCTAGTCCTACTTTTGTAGCATTAAATGATACCATTAGAGCTTCTGGATTCCCCCATACTGATAGTGCTGCTTTTAGTAATGCTGTTTTTCCTACTCTAGAATCGCCCCATAGATGAAAAAATACTGTTCTATGGCTTAGGTCTTTTAGCAATGTTGCACCAAATGATGCGGCCATCATTCCTCTGAATATATTGTTATATCTATATGGTTTTATATGTTCTATCCATTCTTCCAATGTTCCACTTTCATCATATGCATCTATCCACTTTTGTCCATTTCTATCTACATCAAGTATGATGTCGCCAGGCACACATGGTAAAAACTTATTTCCATGCCATCCTAGTTGCGTTACTGTCCTTTTTACTGGCAATATGTCTTTATTGTCTGCAAATAATGAATCAAGATATGTTACCATCTTTTTTGCATTTTCACTTGTTATTGCTATTCCTATATCTGTTAGAATTGGCAAGTTCCTTGATTGGAATATAGTGCTTCTAGGATATATTGCAAAATGCCATTTCTTATCTATGTAGTATGTTATTTCTATTTTTTCTTCATTGCTTTCTAGACTTTTTATTCTACTATTTATGAGCATTGGAGTTGAACATATCAATACATTTCCACCCATTTTATCGTTATGTGCAAAGACTCCTGTCTCATTTACTAACCATCCTACTGGGATTTTCGGCTGAATCGGTGCTCCTGGTATAACAACTTCTGGCTTATTAACTATTTGTTCTATTTCTAGTTTCGTTTTGCTTTCTATGACATTATTCCATATTGCGGTAAAATCCTTTTGCCTTTTTATATGTAGTTCCGATGGATCTTTTACACCTACAGAACAACATTCGATTTTATACACTTCGCCTTTATATTCTGCAGTTAATAAACCCTTGCAAACTGATTTCACAAAAGTATCTCCACCAGTATCATTTTCGTGGTGTATATATATTTTTTTGATGTCCTTTATATCTTCTACCCAAGATGCATTAAAGGTACTCGCTCCTGGTACTCCTAAAACTGGTATATTATAATATGATAATGTATGAGTATCACTTTCTCCTTCTACTAACACTACATATTCTTGCTGTCTGATTTTTTCTATATTTTGTATTCCATATAACCATAATTTTGAGTTTTGATTCCATTTGAAATCTTTATTTGTACCTCTTTTCCTAGTGCCTATTAGTTTTCGTTCTTTGTTGAAATATGGTATTCCTATGTAATGTTTTAGATTTTTCAAGCCCCATTCTTCTTTTAGCCAGTCTACTGGTAGTTTCTTTTCGAGTGCATATATGTCTATTGTGTAATCTTCAATTGGTACTACATTATCTATCCCTATCTCTTTGTATATTTCCTTGGCCGCTTCTTTTGTTCCTATATTTTTCATTTGCGAGATAAACTTTATATAGTTTCCTTCTTCTTCACAAGCAAAACACTTATACCTTCCTGTTTTTAAATCCACAGAGAAACTTGGTTTTTTTTCATTTCCGCCTTTATGGAAAGGGCAATTTGCTTGTATTGAATTGCCCTTTTTCTTTACATTCTTCAAGTATTTACTATACTCGGCTTCATAATTTAATTTTGAATCTATATCTACTTCTGCCATGCAAGATTACCCCTTCCTATTATTTTAGAAAGGTAATTCCGTATCTTCCGTATTTTCCTTTGAATATTCTTCTGCTTGTACTACTCTAGTTGTATTTTTCATTTCTGCAGCATACTTTCTTACCTTTTCTTTTACTTCTGGTGGTAGTATTTCATCCATTACAAATGTTGCTTGAGCATAAGTAATTCCACCTTTACTTTCTGCTTTCTTTAGTGCTATTTTGGTTATTACATCGCATGGTCTTAATCCTTTTGCTACGATTCTTTGAAGATATTTTCCAAATGGACTTATGCTAGTTGCTGGTAATGTTAAAAGCATTGGAAAGGTATCTCCACTTCTTAAAATATATAATCTACGCATATTTTTACAAGCTTTTCCGATTCCATCAATTGCAGTTCCATATTTATTATTTGGACACGATTCACAACTAATTGATTCTCCTTCCATATTTACACCGATATGTCCATCACAAGAAAAGCAGTCAGGTGCAGATTCAGTTCCATCGTATGCATCCTTGTAATATGCATTTATAGGATATTGATCTACTATTACTACTTTTAATTCTTTTACAACATCTGGATTCTCTGGATCATCTCCTGGAACTTCAAAAGCTGTTGTTCCTCCTGCTGGGATTTTAATTTTGTCAAATGATAAGTTGAATCCATCTAACTCATCCATTGGAATTTCCTTATTTTCTATTCCCATTATAAAATTGTTTTGATTGGTTGTAGTTATTTCTTTGCTCATAATTGTTCCCCTCCATTTTTTTCAATTCTTTTTTTAGTCTTAAAATTTCTGCATCTTTATACTTGTCTATACTGCTTATACATCTCAATGCAATTAAGGTTAGACATATTATCCATATTATTTGAAACATTCTATGACCTCCTAGTTCCTATTGTTGTTTTTTCATATAAACTAACAATATTTTGTAAATATTCTGGCAGTTCATCTGTTGTTTCCCAGCCTTGCTCTTTTACAAAACTTTTAAAAGTCTGTGCATTTACTTCTTCTTTTACTAACCCTGCATATCCATTTTCTTTCAATGCTTCTACTAATGCTACTTTGTTTTCTGCAAGTACATTTGGTATTACTGTTGTTTTTAATGAATATGTTATTCCGTTCTTACCTTTAAAGTTTTGTAATTCGCTCTCTACCATCATATCTATTAGTTTTTTTTCTTGATTCTCAATTTGTTTCTTTATTTGTTTTAGTTCTTCTTCTACCTGTGTCTTATTATCTTTTAAATGTGTTAGGAATTCTGCTTCTATCATCAATTTATCATTCATTCTTCTCCATCCTTTTTCATATTTTTACTTCTTTCTTCTAGCAATAAATTTTGTAGAAACTCAATTTCTTTGTGCATAAATTTTATGTTAAATTCTAATTTTTCTTTTGAATCTTTCAGTATTTCGATTGCTTCTGTTTGTACTTCATTTATCTTGTTTAAGTTCTCTATTTCTGTTTCTAATTTATATTTTTCAGCAAGTTCTTCCGTTAGATCTTCAACAAGTTTATATAATTCTCTATATTTTTCAGCACATTTATTTTCTTTTGCACAAGGCATTCCATCAAGTGCTTCAAAAAATATTTCCATGTCATCTTTATTCATTCTCATCACTCTCTGCTATTTTTACAAATATTTCTCCAAGCTCCATAGCAGCCTTTCCAAATATTTTTAGCAATTCTGCAAATTTCTTTTCAATATCCTCTTCAGTTTCTTCTGATTCTTTCTCTGTACTATCTGAATCGCTATTATTATTTTTATCGATAATGATTGTAGTTCCTTTTGCTTCCTTGATTTTTTCTACTATGTCATCCATTTTTATTTTGTCTGGATGTAATTCGCTTAAATTAAATACTATTACCTCATCATCTATAAAGTCTAGAATTACACATTTGTTTCCTTCTTTTGTTTTTACAATATTTCCAATTTCATATTTTTTCATTTTCTTTCTTTCCTTCCTATTCAAAAAATTTTCTCCAATTATCCACAATTGTTGTTGATATATCTCCTTTGTTATCCAATACCTTCATTAGCCTTGTATCTATTGTATTTTTAGCAATTAGGTGTATATGGTTAACATTGTTCTTTTGTCCTATTCTATGTAATCTTGCCATTGCTTGAGTATAATCGACATAGTTAAAATCCACACTATAAAATACTGATGTGTCTGCTGCAGTTAATGTGATTCCTAGTCCTGCTGTGTGTGTCTGACATATAAATACTTTTACATCATCCTTGTTTTGAAAGTCATCCACCATTTGTCCACGCTCATCCATTTTTACTTGACCTGTGATCCAACTGTATTTTATTCCTTTACTTTCTACTAGCTTTTTTATTGCAGAAATTTCATCCAAGAAAACTGCAAATATTACTAGCTTTTTATTGGAATCTATTACTACATCGTTTATGATTTCTTCAAGTGCATCTAGTTTTGCGTTACTTACAAATTGTGTTTCTTTATCATCGTTATTGATAAAGCCACCTGTTATTTGTCTTAATCTTAATGTTTTGGTAAGTACATTGGTTACTGTGATTTCTCCTTGCTCTAATTCCATATAGCATTCTTTTTTTATCTGGTCATATATTTTTCTACTACTTGGCTCTAGTTCACAGTATCTCATTGTTTTTATTTCCTCTGGCAAGTCTAGTGCTTCTTCTTTTGTTACTCTATACGCAATACTATGCATTTTTTCTATTAGTTCATCTTGGTTGATGTATCCAATTACTTGATGGCCTCCATATCCACCCATTCGCACATACCTATTTCTGAAAATATAAAAGCTTGTACCATATATTGTTTTGTCTACAAATCTGTATTGGCTAAATACATCTAACGGATTATTTTGTATTGGTGTTCCTGTAAGTAGCATTTTATATTTTGCTATATCTCCAAGCTTATGCATTGCCTTACTCTGTGCTGCAGTATGATTTTTTATTCTTTGTGATTCATCACATATAATCATATCTGGATTCCATTCTTTTAGGTCATCAAACATTCTCCAAGTTGATTCATAGTTGATTACTGCTACTTTTAATCCTTTTCCAAATACAAGTTCTTTTAATTTCTGCTTTCTTTTGTTCATAGTTCCTTCTAGTGTTATAACAGTATTTTCAAAATCTGCATATTGCTCTATTTCTTTTTCCCATACAGGTACTACCGATGCTGGGCAAACAACAAGAACTTTCTTTATTTTTTCGTTTAAGTAAGCTCTACCCATTACTGCTATAGTTGTTAATGTTTTTCCTGTACCCATATCCATTAATAATACTGCTCCTGACATAAGTGGCCTCCTATTTTATTTCCTTAAATATATCTTTTAAGTCTTTCTTATCTATACCCATTGCCATAAATGATGCCATAAGTCCTAAAGATAATTTTTCGTTTAATTTTCTTTCCATTTCATCTAATTCTTTGGCTACTCTTTGTGTTACATTTCCTAATACAGTTAAGTCTATTATCAATTTTTCTTTGTTATCAAATTCAATTTCAAATGTAACCTCTGGTTTAATTCCTATGTGTTCCTGTGCTTTTATACTTTTGATTTCTCTATTACCCCTTAAATTCATTATTTTTTCCATATACTTTTTACTCCTTTTTAAATAAATTCATTAACTTACAAGCTATATTATAGCCTTTTATCTGGTGTTGGTATGGTTTTACTTTTATTGGCATTGGCTCTATTTCTACAGATTCACTTGCCATTTTTTCTTTTGTTGCTTCCATAATGTGTTCGTATTGTTTATTTCCATAGTCTATTATTTCTTTTCCTACTACACATCCAATTTTCTCTAGTCTAGTAATATTATCTTTAGTACATGGAACTATCCAAGCTTTTCTTTCTTTTTTCCACTTTGGATCAAACAATTTGCTTTTTATAAAATCTTTATATTGGTAGCTGTCCGTTAATACTATTTGTCCATCTTCAAATGATGCTATCATCTATACTATTCCTTGTATAAATTTTCATAGTATTCTTTAGCTTCTTGATATGTAGCAAAGTATTCTCCTTTTATCCAAGTTTTATCTTTTAGCAATTTTGTTGTTACTACATATGGATTCATTGAGTTATTTTTTATAAAAATTATTGTTTTTCCAAGCTTTACATCGCAATTCATTAGCTCACATGTTCCGAAATTTGGATTTTCAAATTCCATCTAGTTTTCCTCCTTTTGCAAAAATTGAGCCTTTACAAATGGCTTTGATTTGTGTTATAATGTGTACAATTAATTATTTAATTAAGTGCAAAGTAAAACAATTTATGTTCCTGATATACAATTTATTGTTCTGCTTTGTTCTTTTTTATTGTCTATATATTGATAGAACAGTTTTGGTGATATGTAATAAGTCCATTTTGAACTTAACTTTACTGCGGATCCAAATGGAAATCTATTGTTTCTTAAGCCTATTCTTACAAATTGCTCTGATGTTCCCATTAGATTAGCTGCTTTTTTTATTGTTACTTTCTTTTCATCTGCATCCATTATTTCCTCCTTTCTTGTATTTCTTTTGTAAAGAGTTGATGTTTTACTTATTTCTTTTGTATTTAATTGTAAAAAAATAAGCCTATCTATCCAACAGTTTCATTTCTGGGAAGATATTCTCGACCTTTTCTTCAAGTATTTTTGCTATCTTTCTTTTCTTATTGGTTGGAACATCTATATCCTTATTTTCCATATACGAAACTGCTTGTTGTGTTACTTTTAGTCTTTTGGCTAATTCTTTTTGGCTTATATTCTTTTTCTTTCGTATATTCTGAATATTATTATACATATTTCCCACCCTTCCATTTGTACACATTTCTTTTGTACAAACAGTATTATATAGTCATTTCTTTTGTATGTCAATACTTTTTAACAAATTTCTTTTGTAAAACCACTTGACTTGTACAAATTATTTTTGTATAATAGTTTTAAAGGAGTTGATTTACTTATGAAAAATAGGTTATTTGATTTAAGAACTGAACGCAATTTATCTCAAGAAGAATTGGCTAAACAAATTGATTATTCGCAACAAATTATTAGCCATTATGAAAGTGGAAAGAATCAAAAAGTTAGTATGGATTTTGAAAATAAAATATGTGACTTTTTTGGTTGTTCACTAGATTATTTGAGATGTCGTTCTAATATAAGGAACGAGCAAAAATATGATGACACTTTAAAAAAGGTCGCAGGAATGATTGAGGAATTTTACAAAGGAAACGGAAATGAAAAAAGACAAGACCTTACAGATGAAGAACTTGCCTCTTTTCTTGAGTTTATCTCACAATTTAAAGATTTGCTCCAAAAGTTTCCGAAGTAGTATTATTTATTGGAATTACCCTTTAAGTATTCCTTTATAAATATTAATACTGCTCTTAACTCGATATCGTTTTCTTGCAAAAACTTGCATAGTTTGTCAAAATTCGACATTTTGTTTACCCCTTTTTTAGTAATTTGACTACAAATACTACTTCGTTTATTACAACATATAAATGGGTACTATTGCTAGTTTTATTACTTCTTTATAATTATAACACATTATGTCAACTTTTGCAAATTATGGAATTACTTTAGTATTTTCTCGTTCCTAATAAAGGAGGAGATTATGCGAAATCCCAATGGTTTTGGATGTGTATATAAGGCTCCTGGCAACAGACGAAAGCCTTATATTGCTCGAATAACGATAGGTTGGAATGATGAGACTGGTAGGCAACAATTTAAAAATATTGGTAGCTATGTTACTTATAAAGAAGCTATGGCTGCTCTTACAGATTACAATGCTGACCCTTATGATATTGATGCAAGTAGAATTACTTTTGCTGAACTATATGATAAGTGGTCAAATAATAAATTTCCTAAAATAAGCAATTCAATGATGCTTAGTTATAAAAACGCTTTTAAAGCTTGTAAGGAGATTCACGATTTACCTTTTATAACAATTAAAAAGCATCAAATCCAAACAGTTATTACTAATAGTGATAAGACTTTTAGTGGTAAGGAACGTATGAAAATGCTTATTAGTCAGATGTCTGACTATGCTATGGAAAGTGATATTATCAAAAAGAATTATTGTAAGTGTGAAATTGATTTAGGCGATAAGCCTGATAAGTCTATTATCCGAATTCCTTTTACAGAAGATGAAATCAAAACCTTATATAAATCATTACATGTGTATCGTTATACTGACACTATTTTAATGATGATATTCTCTGGTGTTAGACCTAGTGAATTACTTTTGGTTGAAACTGAAAATGTACATTTAGATGAAAACTACTTTATTTGTGGTATTAAGAATAGTAGTAGTAAAAATAGAAAAGTTCCTATCAGTAGCTTTGTAAGACCATTCTTTGAAAAATATTATAATGAGGCAATTGCTTCTGGATCCAAATGGTTGATTCAAAATACTGAAGGGCAACAAATGAAATATAGTAATTATAATCGTGATAAATTCCATAAGATTATGGAACGATTAGAACTAGAACATCGACCACATGATGGTCGACACACTTTTGCAAGTATGATGGATAAAATTGAAGCTAATAAGCTTTGTACTCAATTAATTATGGGCCACTCGCCTAGAGTATTAATTGATAATGTATATGTCCATAAATCTGTAGAAGAATTGCAAATTGAAATTGACA
The DNA here is from genome assembly GCA_948664205.1 of uncultured Clostridia bacterium. Taxonomy (GTDB): domain Bacteria; phylum Bacillota; class Clostridia; order TANB77; family CAG-508; genus UMGS1663. Next base: position 15,006 of record CAPNDH010000033.1, read on the forward strand.
AGTTAGAATCATTATTTAATTTAGATGAAATGTTATCTCTTATAGATGCTGCATACTGGAGAAATGAATATCAATTTTTGAACTTTGCTCCACCTCCAGAAATTGCCCACATAAGTGCATAAAATTTCTCTAAATAACTAAACCGTGCTACCGCTAATATACCCATAATATACAAAAACGCCTACAACCCTTTATTTTAGGCGGTAGGCACGAGTTTTGT
>CAPNDH010000034.1 GCA_948664205.1 uncultured Clostridia bacterium
CCTTTTAATGAATTTACTGCTTCTATTATTTCTAAGTTATTTCCTACTGCATATCCTAAAGGTTCATTCATATTAGTTATAACACATATTGTTTCTTTATTTGCTAGTTTTCCTATTTTATTCATTTGTATTGCTAGTTCCTTAGCATCAGTTATATTTTTCATAAATGCTCCGCTTCCACATGTTACATCTAAAACTATTTTATTTGCTCCTGCTGCTATTTTTTTACTCATTATACTTGAAGCTATTAGTGGTATGCTACTTGTACATGAAATAGAATCCCTTAAAGCATATATTTTTTTATCTGCTGGTGCTAAATTTCCTGTTTGAGTAATTAAACTTATTCCTATTTTTTTGACATTTTCTTTAAATTCATCTATTGATAAGTTTATGTTATACCCTGGTATTGCCTCTAGTTTATCTGCTGTTCCACCAGTAAATCCTAAACTCCTTCCTGACATTTTTGCAATATTTACTCCTAAGGCTGACATTATTGGCATTAATATTAATGTTATTTTATCTCCTACTCCTCCGGCTAGAGTGTTTGTCTACTACTGTTCCTAATTCTGATAAATCTAATACTTCACCCGAATATGCCATTGCTAAAGTCATATTTGTAATTTCTTCTTCATCCATTCCATTAATATATATTGCCATTATTAATGCTGCTACTTGGTAGTCTGTAATACTACCTTCTGTATATCCTTTTATAAAATATTCTATTTCTTCTTTATTTAATTTTTCATTATCTCTCTTTTTCTCTATTATTTCTAATATATTCATTTGGTTTACCTCTTTACTTACCATATTTGCAATCTAACTTTTTTATTTCATTTATAAAGTCTTGTCCATCTTCACAATATATTTTTGAATCATGGCTTGTATCTGTTATATAATTCATTTTTAATAGTTTATTACATATTTTTTCTCCATGTATTGTACTTGCATCTGCCATTACTTTTTCTATTTTGATATTTCTTTTTTGCAATATATTAAATAAATTTATTGAACCTTTTAGTAAAGTTGTTATTACTTTATAGTTGTTTCTATATTTTTTATCAATTGATATTGATGATAGATATATATAATATGAATTATTATCCTTATATTCTTCTATTTGTTCGTGTTTCACATCTGCTTCATTCATTTTATTTTCGTATATGTCGTAAAATACTTCCTTTTTTAAGGGTAATATATTTATACTTGCTATTACTTCATTATTAGCATTTCTTACTCCTATACAAGTTAAATTATTTTTTATGTACCAGTTTTGTACTTCCTGTGCTGTGGTTATGTTTTCATTTGGAAAGTATGAATGCTCTATATCTTCTATTGTTTCAAAATCTTCTAGTGTAAATTTATATTCTATTTTTAGTTCTTCCATTTTTTACTTCCTTATTTTCTATATATTTAATTTTTATATGATTGTACTATATCATAAGTGATAGAAAAAAGAAAGTACTTTCATATATATGTCATTTTTATTCAAATTCCTTTTCTCTTTCTTTAAAGAAATTATAAAAATATCTTACATTTTCAAGCTCACTCCACTTTTGTACTTCATATTCTTTTGTGTCTAAATTGTATATTTTTGCGTTTAATATTCCTAGCATAAATGGTGAGTGTGTTGCAATTATAAATTGTATTCCTAAGTATCTTGCCATTTCGTTTATTTTTTGTGCAAGTTTTACTTGGTTTTGTGGGGATAGGGATACTTCTGGTTCATCTAGTAAATATAGGTTATCTGGTTCTATATTGTCTTCTAATATTTGCATGGTTGTTTCTCCATTTGAATATTTATCTTGTGCAAATTTAAACCTTTCTAATTGAACTTGTCCTGCTACTGTATTTACACTTTCTTTTGCTTTTTCTACTTCCATACCGTTTCTTACTAAATTTGCTACATATCCTTTTTTTAAGACATTCTCTTGCTCTATTTTTCTTATTTCATATAGTATCTCTTCACTTTTTATATACCTACTATTCTCTGGTATTTTTATTACTTTCCTTCCATTTTCATATTCTCCTAATCGATATTCACATTCTGTAATAAATTCTTCAAAATAACTTGATGTTCCTTTTTCTTTTCCTTTTAAATTTAATTTATTAGCTATTATATTTAATATTGTAGATTTTCCAGAAGCATTATTTCCATATAGTACAGTTATATTATCAAAAACAAATATGTCTGGTTCTTTATTTTTTAGTATATTAAAAGGATATATATTGTAGTTTTTCATTTTTCTATTACTTAATTTAAATGTTTTTAAATATATCATATTAACTCCTATTTTTACTTTCTAACTTTTTATTTTCTTCTAGATACTGATAATTTAGATTATTATTACTACTAATAATTGTCTCCCCTAATTTATGTTCTAAATTGTCACGTGCTGTTTTAGCTACTTCGCCTCCTGCTTTTGCGACCCTTTTATTCTCTTTTAATCCATATGGCTTATGTTTTTTAGCAAGTTCTCTTGTAGCTATTTCTCCTAAATCGGTTAAGGCTACTTCTATATCTGACATGTTATCTCTTAAAGACTCTTTTCTAAGTCCTTTATAATTTTTGTATTCTGATGCTTTCATGCCTGACCAAGTTTTATATATTTCGTTTGTTAGAGTTGCAAATTCAAAGTTTTCGTTTATTCCATTTTCTTTCTAGATATCTGTTAATTTGTTTCTATCTAGTATTCCTTTTAACCTAGCTTCAATCCATCTGTCAGAATATCCTTTATTTCTATAATAATTAATTGCTCTTCTAATTGCAATTTCTGGGTCAAAAACTTCATCTATTCTGTCACTTCCCATTTGAGCAAGCCATAGTTTGAATGGCTCTGCTTTTGAACTTGGAACTGATTCAATAAGACGTAGTATTCCTTTTGTGTCTAAAGTATCTGTCAAATAATTTTTTCCATCTTTTTTAGATTTCATTTTCAGTTGTACGATATTTTCGTACAACTTACTTCCTTCTTTAGCTAAATTTCTTTTTAAATCTGTCCAATATCTTTTTGGAATATTACTATCTGTTAGTGCAGTAATAACATCAATTACACTAAAATAGTATTCTTCTTTTTCTACATCCCATACACTTCTTATTTCTTTCCCTTCAAAAAGATTTGAAATTGTTTCTAATTTATTATTTTCTTCCATAATCAAATACCTCCTTTAATATTTTTATAATTTTAGCTATATTAACAGCCTATATTTTCCATTTTTAATTTTCTTCAACATATTTAGCTTATCAAGTTCTTTAAAAATTCTATTAATACTAGAATTTGATATTTCTAATGATTCTGATATTTCGCTTTGTTTTTTTAATATTAATTTATTTTCATTTGCGATTAGATGTAAATATATTAGAACTTTACATTGTTTTGAATTAAATTTATTTAGAAATTTTAATAGTTTTTTTCTTTCGAATAATAAAATATTGTTTTCATATTCTTTAGACCTAAGATTTTTGAAAGTTGAATATGAATATTTGTGTGCAACTTTATTTTCTTCTCTTGGTATCCATTTTAATGTAAAACTGCAATTTTCTTTATTCATTTTATTTGATACTCTTTTATATGATTCTTTTATTGCGTTGTATAGTTCTGTGTTTTCTTTGAATATTTTTAGTTTTCGTTCATTATTCATAAAAAAGTTTTTTGCAACGTCGCAATCTGTTCTTATTTCAAACTCTTGAATGCTTTTTTCTTTTATTATATTTGCTTCTATAATATTGATTGCTTGAAATATTGCAAATATTTCGCATTCAGTTGAGTTTTCTAATTGTATTTTACATTTTTTTGCAAAAGCTTTTATTATTTTTTTCTCTTGTATGATAACAATGGCATAAGTTGCAATTTTAGTTTTGCTATCAAAACTAGCATCTGTAAAAATTTCATATAGCTTTTCTTTCTTCACTTATTATCACACTCCCTTTGAAATTTTCGTTAATATTATCAAATATTTGTTCGTGTGTCAAGTATTTATTATTATTTTTTATAATTTCTCATATCAACATAATTTTTCCCGATATATATTTACTTTCTTATATAAATCTGATAAAATATTTGTATGATATTAATTTACATGTTGTTTCTATTTAACTAAAAGGAGGAACTTTATGAAACGGAATAAACCTATTGTAGTAAGAAGCAATTCATTGTTTTGCATTGTTACATTTATTAGTTCTATGATATTTTTCTATTTTGCTTTTTTTGAGGTATCACTACCATTAATAGTTCTGGGAATTAGCTTTTTGATAATTACTTTTCTTTTATTACTTGATAAATATGTTATTTATACTAATGATATAGTTAATGGTTATTTCTCAATTAAAGTTGATAAAAACAAAACTAATACTTTTGTAATAAGTTCTACTGTCTATCAAATTAAATATCCATTTATTATGGTTTCAGATGGTTCTAACACATTTATTGGAATAAAAACTAATAAACTTGTTAGAGAATTAGAGAAATTAGGTATAAAAGAAGAAGAGCTCACATGAGTTCTTCTTCTTTTTCTATTCGTTTTCACTTTTTTCTTCTTTCATTTTTATACTATCTGTTATCAATATAAATTTGACTTCTTTTGCTGTATTTTCATTTGCTTTTGTAAAGCTTACATATTGTTTTGATAGTTCTTGTAGTTTTTCTGCTCTTACAGCTATTTCTTTTATGTTAGAATTTATATAACTACATATTTTGTTTATTGCTTCTTGATTAAATGTTGTTATTCCTTGTGCTAGTTCAATGCTTCCATTATTTATTGTTTGTGCACCTTGTGTTAAAGCATTTGAGCCATTTATAAGTACTTTGCTTGATTCTTTTAATGTATTTAAGCCTTGCATAATTTGTTTTGAACCTGCACTTAATGTTGTTGTTCCTTTATTTAATTCTTCTGTTCCATTTGCTAATTTTTTTGAACCTTGAACTAATTTATTTACGTTTTCTGGCAATGTACTTGATGCAGTATTTAATTTACCTAGCCCATTTGTTAATTCACTTACTCCATTTTGAACTTCTTCCATTCCTGTTGTTATTTTTGAGATATTCTCTTTTCCTTCTATCTTTTTAGTGTTCAATTCTTTTAACTGAGTATTAATATATTGTATTTTAATGTTGTATTCTTTTATAGCTTCTTCATTTTGTTTTACTATTTGTTTTAATGTTTCAATTTGAACACTTTGAGTTTCGGCATTTAGTGTAGATATTACTGAATTTAAAGCATTATTTGCTTGTTTTAATTTTGTTGCTCCTTCTTCACAACTTGTTTTCATTGTAGTTAAGCTGTTTTCTAAGTTTGAAATTGTATCATTTAAGCTCCCTGCTAATGCATTTACCCCTGTTACAAGTCCTGCCTCATTTGTTTCCTTATTATCATTTAAACCTGCTAAAACTGCACTACTTCCTTTGTATAGTTTTTCTATATTTTCTGGCATTTCAGAAAGTCCATTAGAAAGAGCTGTTAGTCCATTATTTAGTTCTATACTTCCTGTTTTTAAGTCTTTACTTCCCTTTGTTACTTGGTTTATTCCATTGTCAATTTCTTTATAGCTATTACTTGCTTTATTTGTCCCTGCTTCAAATTGTTTCATTCCATTATTAAATTCTTGTGTTTTTTTGCTAAACTCTGTTGTTCCTTCTTTTAAGGTATTTGCTCCTTCTTCTATTTGTTTACTAGCTACTTGCATTTCATCTACTTTTTTGTATAAACTGTTTAGTTTATCAAATGATATATTTTCGTCTAATATTTTAGGTGTTATAAATGTTATTATATTATTTTGTTCAAATTTTGAAGTTTCCATTGCTATTTCTACTTTATTTGGTATTTCTATTTGCTTATTAGAAATATTTAAACTTTCTTGCATTCCTGGCATAGCAATACCTGCTATAATTGTTTTTGTACCATCATTTATAATTTTAGCATTTTTAGCTTCTATATTTTTATTTTGTGAATTATCAAAGTAGCTCATAGCAATTGCTGTAAATGGTGTGTACATAGTTTGTTTCTTTCCATTTATTGTAACTGTATGTGAATCGTTATTTTTATATTCTATTGTTATTTTTACTTTTCCGCTTTTTCCTACTATTTCACTTGCTTCTATTTCTTCTCCATCAAGTTCATATTTTATATTACACTCTACTGGAAGTTCTTTTTTGCTTTCTCCTTGGTAATAAATATCTGAGCCATTTGCATTCCAGATTATATTTTCTCCATCTAGTTTAAAGTCTTCATCGCCATTTGTGTTTTCTATATTTATTAAGTCTGTTAAATCGTTTAAAATTTGTTCTTCATTTTTGTTGTTTAAGTGTGTACTTACTATTGTTTCGTAGTTTTCTCCTTTTGTGTTTATTTTTGAATATACTGTTTCTTCTTTTGTGAATGCTAGGATAGGTGTTGTGTATGCTAGCATTGTGGTTAATAGTAGTGTGCTTGTTAGTTTTGTTAGTTTTTTATTCATAATTCATCTTCCTTTCTTTTTGGAGGTCAGAGGTCGGATGTCGGATTTTAGGGTAATTTCTTCGAAGAGCGGGTCGTTCAATTCCTACAATTATTTTTTATTTTATGCTGTGTTTGGGCGAAATTCGGTATTCCTATATGGTATTCCTTACCGATTTAGCCCCTACATCCTAATTTTTGATTTTCGTATTCTATCTTCTGACCTCTGTGTTCCGATATTCGTCTTCCAACTTCTAACTTCCAACATCCAACTTCTAATTTCTATTTCTCCATCTTCATTGTTGTTTTACAAATCAATTTATCAAATATTATTAAAAATGCAGGTAATGCACATATTACTGTTACCATACTTATTATTGCTCCTCTTGACATTAGTGTACATAGTGAACCTATCATTTCTATTTTTGAGTATACTCCTACTCCAAATGTTGCTCCAAAGAAACATAGTCCACTTACTGCTATTGAACTAATTGATGTTCCTAATGCTTCTGATACTGCCTCTTTTTTCTCTTTTCCTTCTTTTCTTGCTCCTATATATTTTGTTGTTATTAGTATTGCATAGTCTATTGTTGCTCCTAGCTGTATTGTTCCTATTACTATTGAAGCTACAAATGGTATTACTGTGTTTGTGTAATATGGTATTCCCATATTTATAAATATTGCAAACTCTATTACCATTATTAGTATTACTGGTAATGATATGGATTTTAGAACAATTATCATTATTGCAAATATTATTGCTATTGAAACGATGTTTACACTGTTAAAGTCGTGGTCTGCTATTTGTACTAAGTCTTTCATTAATGGGCCTTCTCCTGCTAGCATTGCATTTTCATCATATTGTTTTACTATATTATCTATGGTTTCTACTTGCTCGTTTAGCTCATCTGTTGCCATTTCATAGCTTGAATTTATTATAATTATTTGGTGTTTTTCACTTTCAAATATTTCTTTTATTTCTTCTGGTATTGTTTCTTTTGGCATTCCTAGGCTTTGTATTTTTGAAGAACTTAAAGTCCACTCTATTCCATCTAGTTCTTCTATTTTATTTACCATTTCATCTAATTTAGAGTTTGGTAAATTTTTGTCTACTAATAGAAGCTCAGTTGATACCATATTGAATTTCTCTTTTAATTCATTATTTGCTACTACGCTTTCTAAAGTTTTTGGTAATGATTTATCTAGGTTGTAGTAAACCTTAGTATTTTTATAACCGTAAAATGCTATAGGTAATATTATAATGAATATTATTGCTATTAATTTATAGTGTTTTATTACTAATTCTTTTACTTTAGTAAATTTAGGTAATATTTCTTTATGCTTTGTTTTTTGTATTAAATTATCTAACTCTAATATCATTGCTGGTAATACTGTAACTACACTTATTACTCCTAAAAATACTCCTTTTGCCATTACTAATCCAATATCTCTTCCTAGTGTTAAGTTCATACTACATAATGCTAAAAATCCTGCTATTGTTGTAAGTGAACTTCCTATTACTGATATTAGTGTTTTTGATATTGCATTTGCCATTGCTTTTTCTTTATTTTCGCACTGCTCTTTTTCTTGCATATAACTATGATATAGGAATATTGCAAAGTCCATCGTTACACCTAATTGTAATACTGCACTTATTGCTTTTGTTATGTATGAAATTTCTTCAAGCATTATATTTGTTCCCATATTATATAAAATTGCTATTCCTATGTTTAGTAGTATTATAACTGGTACTGCATATGAGTCTAGTGCTATTTCTAATACTAGAAGGCAAAGTAATACTGCTATTATTACATATATTGCTACTTCTGAATCTGACAAGTCCCTTGTATCTATTACAGTTGATGTCATTCCACTTATTTTACACCTTTGGTCTGTTATATCTCTTAATTCTTCTACTGCTTTTACTGTACTGTCTTCAGATATTCCACCCTTAAATGTTACTAACATTACGCTAGAATTCTCTTTATACACTTTATCTTTTATTTCATCTGGCAGAATTTCCTTTGGAATGCTTGTTCCTAAAACATCTGCTATACTTGCTACTTTTTGTACACTTTCTATTTCTTTTATTTTATTTTCGAGTTTTATTATATCTTTTGTGTTCATGTCATCCACTATAATAATAGAAAATGCTCCCATATTAAAATCTTCTGATAGTATTTTTTCGCCTTTTATTGTTTCTATGTCACTTGGAAGATATACTAATATATCGTAGTTTATTCTTGTTGCTTTCATTCCTATTATAGATGGAATTAATAGTAGTAGTGCAATTATTAAAATTGCTTTTCTGTATTTACATACAAATTCCCCAAATTTATGCATATTTATTCTCCTTTCGTTTTATGACCATTGGTCAATTCAGATTTTATTGTACTACTTTTATGACCATTAGTCAATATGTTTGTAAAAATTCTTTCTTTTAATATTAGAATGTCACAGTTTATAATATCACTATTAAAATCCGCTCCCAGTAAGTAATATCTTTTATTTTTTCCATTTTGCTCTCCATGACAAGGGGTATTCAACTGCCGTGGAAGGGCTGAGTAAGACTGCATTACAAAAATAAAATATATTACTGACTTAGCGCTAGTGTAGAAATAAAGGCTAGTAGAGTAGTCAGAAAGCTTGAAATATTAATGATTTTTAGATGTTAATGTGTGAGTTAAAATAATTTTAGAAATTCTTTGCGAAATTTTTGGAAAATGTTCGTGGCGTTCCTTTATTATAAAGGAACGAGCACAGAAAGGGCGCCGAAAATTGAGCATAGAAGTTCTTAAATTTTTTAATAAGCCGTTAACATCTAAAAATCATTAATATTTCAAGCTTTCTGACGGTTTATTTAACACTTAAAAACTTCTTTAATAAATATATTGACCAATCGTCTAAAATATGTCATAATGTGAATAGGGGGAAATGAGATATGGAAAAAGATAAGGAAAATAGATTATTAGATACTGCTTTTAAATTATTTACTGAAAAAGGCATTACCGATACTTCTATTCAAGAAATTGTTGATAATGCTAATGTTGCTAAAGGTACTTTTTATATATATTTTAAAGATAAGTACGAAATAAGAGATATTCTTATTTCTAGAAAGGCAACTAAATTGTTTAATGAAGCAGTTGAACTACTTAATAAAAATTATATTGAAAATTTTGCTGACCAAGTTATTTTTGTTATAAATTATGTGATTGATGAGCTAAATAAAACTCCTACTTTATTAAAGTTTATTTCTAAAAATTTATCTTGGGGAATATATAATCAAACTGTTCATAAGCTTTGCGAAGATAGTGAAAATAACCCAAATGGTTTTTATCAATTGTTTTTAAAAAGTGCTAAAGAATATGGTTTAAAAAATACTGAAATAACTTTATTTATGATCGTTGAGCTTGTAAGTTCTACTTGTTATCATTCTATTTTATATAAGAAACCTTTACCTATTAAAGAGTTTAAGCCTTATTTGTATGATACTATTAGAGGTTTTATAAAAAGTAATAGTAATAACTAAACAAAAGTCACAAGAAGTTCTGGTTTCTTGTGACTTTTGTCTACTTATAAATGCAATATTGAGTCTCATCTATCTTATCTTTAAAAAATTCTCCTAATAAGTTGGGGGTATTTATTAATTTTTCTTTTCTATTTTTATCTAGCTTCTTTATTGCATATTCTAATTTAGATGCTAAAGATTTATTCTCCGTTTTCCACGCTATTTCTAACTTTTTAGCTTTATGCGATTTTGTATATTTTGCACATTTTTCGTTTTTAGTAAAGTGTTCATTTAGCCTATGTTCTAAATCTTTTGCTATTCCTGTATAAATTGAGTTATCTTCACATCTTAACATATATATGTAGTACATTTTATTTTTCCTTTTTCTATTTATTAACTATCATATCAACCTTGCCATCTTTTAAATATATTATTTTATCTGAGTTTTCAATAGTAGATTTTCTATGTGCTATTATAATTACTGTACTTTCTTTTGCTATTCTATTAATTAGCTTTTGAATTCTATCTTCTGTTTTTAAGTCTATATTTGAGGTTGGTTCATCAAATATGTATATGTTCGCTTTGTGTAATATTGCTCTTAGAAAAGCTATCATTTGAAGTTGACCATATGATAATTTGTTTTTTTCTATTTTTTCTTCTAAACCTTTTGAAAATTTATTTAAAACTTTTTCAAAACCTATTTCATATGCTGCAATTTTTATTTGCTCATCTGTTATTGTTTTATCTCCCAATATTATATTATTTTTTAATGTATCATTTAATATGTATGGCGTTTGCGAAATGTAAGAAATATTTTTTCTTATGTCTTGTATTCTTATTTTTTGAATATTTTTTCCTCCTATTAGAATTCTTCCACTCTTTATAGGGTATAACCTCATTAGTATATTTGCCAGTGTTGTTTTTCCTACTCCTGTTTTTCCTGCAATTGTTACTTTATTTCCTTCTTTTATAATAAATGATATACCCTGTAATACTTTATTTTCTTCATATTACATACATACATTTTCAAATTCAATATCACCTTTTAAGTTTGGGATAGCTTCCCCTTCTTCTATGTCTTCTTTTCCTTGTTCTTTTAGTAATTTGTTAATTCTTTTTAATGACATAGTTGATGATTGTATTTCTTCTAGTTCTGTAAATATCTCATTTAGTGGCACTCTACAATTTTGTATATAGTTTATTACAAGATATATACTTCCTAATGAAATACTAATATTAATATGAAATACATATACTAGTATCAAATAAATTGCTATTGCTTGTATTGTTATAGCAAGTGGGTATATAAAACTTTCATCAAAAATATATTTCTTTCTATAAACTAATTCTTCATCTAAAGTTTTACACATTTTTTCTTCATTTTTCTTTTGTAATCCAAATAAATACGTTAATTTACTTTTGTTGTACATTTCAGAAAATTGCCTATTTTCTTTATCTCTTTTATCTAAAATTATCTTATTAGAAATTGCTACTTTATGTGTAAATATATACGAAACTACTGCATTTAAAATAATTGCTATACTTCCTATTATTGCTAATTTTGTGTCTGCAAAAAACATAAAAATTACCATTGTTATAATATATATAACATCTACTAATACAACTTGCATTGTTCCTAAAAATAATGATGATACATTATCTATATCTGCTGTTAGCCTAGTATAAATTTCTGATGAATTATATTTTTGGTATGTTGACATGTCCCACTTCATAACATGGCAGAATAATTTTTCTCTTAAATCTTTTAGTATTTTTGACATTGCTCTATTTATAATGCTATTTCTTGTGTTCTTTGCAATAACTAGAATAATATGTATAATAAAATATGTTAAAAATAATTTTATTAAGGCTTCTTTTGCTGTTATATCAATATCTAATATTTCCTTCATAACTAATGGATGTGATGCACTTAAAATATTAGCTATAATTATAGAAATTCCTACTAAAATTAGTATTTTAGCATTTTTCTTTAGAATAGATTTCATCTGTTTCTTCCTTTCTTTCAAGGTATTCTAGTTCTTTATAAAATTCGTTTCTTTGTACTAATTCTTCATGTGTTCCATAGTCTTGTATTTTTCCATCTAGTAGTATATATATTTTATCTAATTGTTTTATACTAGATATTTTATTTGATATTACTATTAGTGTGTTATTGCTAACTTCTTTTATTAATTGGTTCATTATCTTTTTTTCTGTTTTAGTATCTAATGCAGAAAGTGTGTCATCAAATATATTGATGTCTCTAATTTTTCCTAAATTTCTTGCAATTGAAATTCTTTGTTTTTGTCCTCCTGATAGCTTAATACCTTTTTCTCCAACAAAAGTATTTTCCCTATTTTCCATTTTTTCTATATCTTCTTTTAATTCAGCATTTTTTATGATAGTTTCTAATTCATTGTTTCTTAAATCTTCTTTTATATCAATATTAGCTTTTATTGTATCATCTAATATAATATTTGACTGAACCCCATAATTATATTTTTCAAAAATGGTGTTTTTTTGATATGTATTAATGTCTTCATCATTTATATAAATCATTTCATTTGGTATTTCATAAAAACCACATAATACATTCATAAGAGTAGTTTTTCCTCTTCCTACTTCTCCTATTATACCAATCTTTTCACCTTTTCTTATTGTCATATTTATATCTTTCAAGCTAGGGCTTTCACCATTATCATACCAATAAGACAAGTGCTTTATTTCTATTTTATCTATTTTTTCTAATTTTTTACCTTGCTTAGGTAGTTCTTCTAAATTAAAAAAATAATTAAAACGATTAATTGCTTGGCTGAAATATGGCATTTTAGTCAAAAAGCTTTGAATAGCTGATACAAAGTCTCCTAATATTTGCCCTATATAGCCTATAAATGCTACAATTCCACCTACTGAAACTGCTCCATTTAATATGTATATAATTCCTATGCCAAAACCTGCAACATAGCAATATGCCCATAAAAAGTTTATAACACTACTAATTTTATTTTTTGCTACACCTGTTTCATAGTCTGCTTTATATATTTTATTATTTATTTGTTTAAATTCTTCTATTTGTTCGTCTTGTCTATTATAAGATTTTACTAGTAAAAAACCTTCTGTATTTTGTTCAATATTTCTTGATAATTGTACATATTGTTTTCTTGATATTTCAATTTTTTCTTTTAGTTTTTTGTAGTAAATATACATAGTTATAATTGCTATTGGAAAAGCTGGTATTAGGTATATTGCAAGTTCTTTATTAAGCTCACTCCATATTAAAATAATTCCCATGATTGGTGTTACAAACATTTTTGTAAGCCAAAACCAAAAGTTTCCTAAAGCATGGTGTATTGATATCAATTCTTTCGATAGATATGCTAAAAATGCTCCTTTATTTTCCTTTTCAAAATACTCTGGCTTTACTTTTTGTAAGTGTTTTACTACTTGTTTTCTTAAATATGTATCTGATGCCCTTGAAACAGTAAAATATAAAATTCTATATAATGTTCTTGGTATAAATACAAAGCTACTATAAAATATTAATAAGTATACTTGATGCATTATTTCGCCTTTATTTATAGTTTCTTGCATTAACATATCTAAAATATTACCTATGATATTAGGTATTTTAAATGCCATATATATTACTACTGAATGTAAAACTACACCTAATAAATGGTATGGAAGTATTCTATTTAATTCTTTAGTTACTATTTTATTGTATTTTTTCATATGTTCTCCTGTTAGTTCATTATTTTTCCGATCTATTTTTAATAATGCCTTCATTGTTTACTACAAATCTTCTATTAAACATCCTATTTACTGTTATAAATTGATATATTGATGAAGTAACTTGGCCTAAACCTGTGCAATATGGTGTTTTAAGAAAAGATATTAACATCCTTAAAACACCTGCAAAAGTTTTATTCAATGTTACTTTTTTTGCAACTTTTTCTAATTGTAAATAGCAAGTTTTTATAGTATATATTGGATATATACTAAAGTTAATTAGCTCAAAACTTAAATATATTAAAGTTATACCTAAATCTAAATCATAAAATTGTGATGATATAAATAACATTAGAAATACTGTAAATAGTAATATACTTAGTAGCCTATATGCATTTTTCTTATGATATTTATAATTAAATGTTCCTTTACTTATATCAATTTTAGCAACTGTAGATATTGCCTCAAAAGAATCCCATTGTGTATCTGTTATTAGAGCTACAAAATTTAGTGCTAAAATATATTTTTCTCCAAACTCTAATGCATTGCTAAGTCCAAATAAGAATATTATAAAGAATAATATATTATTTGCTATGTTTACAGATTCATATTGAATATATTTTAAAATGCATATTTCAAATTTGAATTTTTTATATTGTTTAATCGTAATAATTAAAGTATATATAAATATAGAAAGTAATGTAACTATTACAATACTAACTTTGCTTTTTAATATTATAGCTGATAAAATAAGTACAACAAAATTTAATAAATTTAATTGTATACAATATTTATTCGCTAGTTTTTCTTTTCCTTCATAATATAATTTTTCTAATACAAATGAAAACACTAGTTGTATATATAATTGAAATATTGAATATATCGCAAACTCTTTATATATTTCATAATCCATATTCATAAATTCTATATATTTTTTAACATTAACTGCAAAAATACCAAATATAGTAAATCCTACTATAATTCCTAATGTCATTCCTGATAATACTGCATTTTCATTTTTGTTTTTTTCTTTACTTATATTAGCACCTGTTCCAAAAATAGATTTCATTAGTGCCCAAATAAATTGAAGTGGATATGTAAGTGTAAAAACATTTACTAAGTTTTTATCTACTATAATTCCAAGCATAAACCACGATAGTATTGGTACTAATGAAAAGATTGCTAAGTCAAAGCTAATTCTTAATAGCCTTTTCATTTTTATTTTATCTCCTACTTAATAAATTACTTTTTTAGCTAGTTCATCTTATATTCTTAGTAAAACTTAGTCTATGTAATGGGCATAAACCATATTCTTTTATTGCTTCTATGTGTGATTTTGTTCCATAGCCCTTATGTTTTTCAAAACCGTACATAGGGTATATTTCATCCCACTGACGCATTATTCTATCTCTTGTTACTTTGGCTATTATTGAGGCTGCTGCTATTGAATAGCATTTTGCGTCTCCTTTTATTATTGATGTGTATGGTATTCCGAAGTGTATCTATTCCATTTAGGGCATCTACTATTATTCTATCT
>CAPNDH010000035.1 GCA_948664205.1 uncultured Clostridia bacterium
CATCACGTATTACCATTCTTGCTGACATTGTTCCAAAGGTTATTATTTGTGATACATGATCATAGCCATATTTTTGACATACATATTCTATTACTTTATCTCTTTTTTCATAGCAGAAGTCTACGTCAAAGTCGGGCATACTAATTCTTTCTGGGTTTAGGAAACGTTCGAATAGTAGGTTATATTTTATTGGATCTATATCTGTTATTCCTATAGCATATGCTACTATTGAACCTGCTCCTGAACCACGGCCTGGTCCTACTGGTATGTCGTGGGTTTTGGCAAAGTTTATATAGTCCCATACTATTAGGAAGTAATCTACATAGCCCATTTTTTTGATTACGCCTAATTCGTATTCTGCTCTTTTTATTATTTCTTCTGGTAATAAGTCATATGTTTCTGCTCCATATCTTTTTATCAAACCATTTTTAGTAAGATATTCTATATAATCATAATGTGTTTCGAACCCTTCTGGTACATCATAGTTTGGAAGGATTGTATGACCAAATTCAAATTCTACATTACATTTTTCTGCTATTTTTACTGTATTTTCTATTGCTTCTGGTACATTTGAAAAGTAGTCGCTCATTTCTTCTGGTGATTTTATATATAGTTCGTCTGTTTCAAAACGCATTCTGTCTTCATCTGACATTTTCTTTCCTGTTTGAATACATAGTAGTACTTCATGATTGTAAGCGTCTTCTCTTCTTGAATAGTGTGCGTCATTTGTTGCTACTAGTGAAATATCTAATTCTTTTGATAATTCTATTAGTTTTTGATTTACTAATACTTGCTCTTTTACTCCATTGTTTTGTATTTCTAGGTAGTAGTCTTCTCCAAATAGGTCTTTAAACCATAGTGCTACTTTTTTTGCTTCATTCATGTCATTATTTAGTATTGCTTGGTTTACTTCTCCTGCTAAGCATGCACTACAGCACACTAAACCTTCATGATATTTTTCTAATATTTCTTTATCTATACGTGGTTTGTAATAAAAACCTTCTGTGTAGCCTAAAGAAACTAATTTTGATAAGTTTTGATAACCTTGTTTGTCTTTTGCTAGCAATATTAAATGGTTATATTTACTATCTAAATTAGGGTCTTTATCGTGCCTCGTACGTGGTGCTACATATACTTCACACCCTATAATTGGCTTTATATCGTTTGCCTTACAGGCTTTATAAAAATCTATAACTCCGAACATATTTCCATGGTCTGTAATTGCTATTGCATTCATTCCTAGCTCTTTTGCTATAACTGGTATATCTTTTATTCTATTTGCTCCATCTAGTAAGCTAAACTCACTATGTATGTGTAAGTGTACAAAATCTGACATCCTTTTCCTCCATTATATGAATTATCTTTTATGTTTGCATTATATAATATTTTTGTACAAAAAAAAAGAGCAAATGCCTTTTTTTTATATTTTATCCTTTTTTGTATTATCTACATAATTTTATGGTCAAATTATTCTCATCAATATATAACAACGCAGTAGAAATTTCTACTGCGTTGTATTTTAATTATTAAATTTTATTAGGCTATCGCGGATTCTAGCTTATATTTCCTAACAACTAGCCTTAATTGCTCATGCAAATTTCTTAAATCATTTAAAGAACTCTCATTTTCAATACTTGAATTTATTGTGTCAATATCTTCTAGAGCTGAAATATTGGGGTCATTTATTATTTCAAGTAGTAATTGTAAACCTCTTTCTGAAGGTATAATATATAAAGAAAAGGCATTTTTTAAAAGATGATTTCTCATATTCTCTTTTTCGATTCTCTCTACCTCATTTGGTTGCTTTCTATCATAATTATAACCATGTTTAATTCCTCCTAAAGTAATTATTGATCTTGATATCATATCTGTTATTACTTGATTCGCCTTGTTAATATAATCTTTTAAACTTTCAGCTTCCATAATTGAAGAAGCAATTCCCGTTTTAAAAGGTCCTTCTTCTAATAATACATCTTCCAAATCAGATTTCAAATAATAGTGAGCGTTTTTCGTTATAAATGCTAATCTTCCTCTGCATTTTCCAAAAAAACCTAATGTATTATAATTATTTAGCAATATCTCTCCATCTACCCAAATTTTACATTCATCAAAATACAGTCTCTTTCCGAAAAGTCTTCTTTTATAATAATTAACAAGACTAATTTTATTTTTTAAAGATAACTGTATCGCTGATTCAGCTTCCTTTCCACAATAGATGGATGCCGCTAAATAAATATCTTTTTGTGAAATTTGTACTTTTTCTTTTTTTACAAGTTCTATTTCTTCATATGCTCTTTTTATCAAATTTCTTTCAATTAACCAATCTTCATACTGTTCAATTTCTTTTTGAAGCATATAATATTCTTTTACTTTACTATTTTGCTCTGTTACACTTGCAATTTTCGTTAAACCCTTAAAGTATAGAGTCATTTGTTGTTTGATTGATTGTGAAATTTGATAATTACTTTCTGCCACTTCATCTATAGCCCGTGCTTGCATTATAGCTCCTACAACATTTGCTCTTGCATTAAGTTCGCTCGCATCTTCTATAGCTTCTCTCTTTATTTGCGCAGATCTTTCGATGCTTTCAGCAATTTTTTCTGTATCAATAGTTATAGCTTGTTTATTTTGTACAGATATCTCATTAGTGATGCTTGATTCGTTGTTTTTATCCATTTTGCTTTCCTCCTTTTTCTATTTAGACATCGTCAAACTACCTGATACGTATTTTGTTATATAATAATTAAAAATTTAAAATACTAATAAAAGTTAGTCATGCCATATGAATGGGTGATACCATGTTCCTGTTAAGCAAAACTGTTTTGTATCTATAATATTTTCCCAGTCACATTTTGCATTAATACATGTTTCGATACTTTCTACTATCCATTTTGAATAAATACTAATTGTAATTCCATCATAAAGTTCAATTTCAAGTTCATCATCTGGATTCAAAAAAATCCTTTGATCTTTTTTTAAACCTACTATTTTGTATTTAGGATCCATTATATATGCACTATATTTTTTTAGTGCATATCTTTGTGCTCTCATTTCTTGAAGATCTGCACATAAAATGCTATTACAAATTTCATTCTTCATAACTTCAATAATCTCATTTTCGCTACTATCTTTTAAGTTAGGATATTTTGATATAATATATTCCTTTATACCAATATATTCTATTTCTGCATGATCTCCCAGAAAGTAAAAATTTAGAATGTCAGTAATAACCTGATATAAATCATTTATATGAGTTTGTCTAGGATCTGCAAATCTCAGAAGATTGTTTTTACTAATCATATCGTCCCAATCAAATTTAATATCTGAATTTAATTCGAATTTTATTGGATCTTTTATAAAATGATTATTGATATGTCCACATTTATCTCTTTCTGTTTCAAACTCTCCTACTATAAAACAATCTTTATCTAGGCTTCCATACTGATTTTCATAATTGTGTAATATTTCATTTAGATACAAACATATCCCTTTTGTTGTTACTAACTTGTTAGTTGAATTATCATAAAATAATATTGCTAATCCTTCTTTACTCCACCGTAGATTCATATTTTCTCCTTTCCTTCAACTTTAATTAGTATAAAATAAAGTAAAAAACTTTATTTAAATTTAATAATATGTGTGAATTATATCATAAGCATCATCTTATGTCAATATTTCATATGTCGTAAACATAATATTTATATTTTTTAAGCATTAACAATGTTATAATTCAGAATTTCTTATTTAACTTCTTATAATAACTTTATTAATTCGCCCATGTCTTTTCCGTTGGACTTGTGGTATTTTTATAATTTCAAATTTAGATATTTTATCTCCAAATTTTATTTCTACAATATCTCCTACTTTTACTTCATAGCTTGGTTTTACTGTTTTACCATTTACTGATACTCTGCCACCGTCTGCTGCTTCATTTGCTACGGTTCTTCTTTTTATTACTCTTGATACTTTTAAAAATTTATCTAATCTCATATTGTTCTCCTTTTTTTTCATAGTTAAGTATATCATATTTTGAATTTCTAAACAATATAAAAGGGCGTAATTCGGTAAATTCTTTTTTGTATTCCTTACCGATTAAGCCCCTAAATTTAAATTATTTACACAATTTATCCAAAGAGGGGGGCGCCGATGGCGACGACCCCCTACAATTATATATTATACTGTGTAATTTTTTATTTCATTTTCTATACGTGCTATAAATTCTTCTACTGGAAGTTGACCTATGTCTCCTTCGTTTCTTGCTCTTACGCCAACGCTATTAGCTTCTATTTCTTTATCGCCTATTACTAATATATATGGAATTTTTGCAATTTGTGCTTCACGTATTTTGTAGCCTAATTTTTCTTGTCTACTATCTAGTTCTACTCTTATTCCTTTTTCTAACAATTTATTATTAACTTCTTTTGCATAATCTAGTTGTTTATCTGTAATTGGTAATACTTTTACTTGAACTGGTGCAAGCCATGTTGGCAATGCTCCTTTTGTTTCTTCTAGATAGTATGCTATAAATCTATCTATACTTCCAAAAACTGCTCTATGAAGTACTACTGGCATTTTCTTTTCTCCATCTTTGTCTATATAGCTTAAATTAAATTTTGCTGGTAAGCAGAAATCTAATTGACATGTTGATAGTGAATACTCATTTCCTACTGCTGGTTTTACTTGAACATCTAATTTTGGTCCATAAAATGCTGCTTCTCCTATTTTTTCTACATATGGAATTCCTATGTCGTTTAAAACTTTTCTTAATTTATTTTCAGCATTTTCCCACATTTCATCATCTGGATGATATTTTACTTTATCTTCTGGATCTCTTAATGATAATTCAAAATGATAATCTGTAATATTTAAATCTTTATATGCTTCTAATATTAAATTTACTACTAATTTAAATTCTTCTTCTATTTGTTCTGGTGTTACAAAAAGATGTGCATCGTTTTGGCAGAAAGCTCTTACTCTTTCTATTCCTTTTAATGTCCCACTTGGTTCAAATCTACAGTCTCTTGCTATTTCTCCAATTCTTATTGGTAAGTCTCTATAAGAATGTATAGAGTTTGCATATATCATCATATGGTGTGGACAGTTCATTGGGCGAAGTACAAATTCTTCTCCTTCAACTTCCATTTTAGGGAACATTCCATCTTTATAGTGTTCCCAGTGTCCTGATGTTTTGTATAAATCCACTGTTGCTAGTGGTGGTGTTAAAACATGTTTGTAGCCTAATTTCTTTTCTTTTCCTTTAATGTAGTTTTCTAGTAATTCCCATACAATGTATCCATTTGGTAAGTACATTGGAAGTCCTTTTCCTACTAAGTCATGTGTCATGAATATTCCTAATTCTTTACCTAACTTTCTATGGTCACGTTGTTTTGCTTCTTCTAATTTTGTTAAATATTCTTCTAACTCGCTTGCTTTTGGGAATGATATTCCATATACTCTTTGAAGTGATTTATTTTTTGCGTCTCCTCTCCAATATGCTGATGACATTGATGTTAATTTTATTGCTTTTACTTTTCCTGTACTTGGAAGATGTGGTCCACGGCACAAGTCTACAAACTCACCTTGTTTGTAGAATGATATTATTTCTCCTTCTGGTAATTCTTTTATTAGTTCTACTTTATATGGTTCTTTTCTTTCCTCCATTAGTTTAATTGCTTCTCCTCTTGGAAGTTCAAATCTTTCTATACCTAAATCTTCTTTAATTATTTTTTTCATTTCTTCTTCTATTTTTGCTAAATCTTCTTCCGTAAATGGTTTTTCCACATCAAAATCATAATAGAAACCATTTTCAATTGCTGGCCCTATTGTTAATTTATAGTTTGGAAATAGTCTTTTTACTGCTTGAGCTAGTATGTGGGCTGTCGTATGCCAATACATGCTTTCTTCTACTTCCATTGTTCTTCCACCTTCTAATTTAATTTTAAACATAATTGTTTCTCCTTTCACGCGAATTGTGTAATATAAAAAAACACTCGCTATGCTACTTTGAGCATAGGAGTGCTTAACTTTTATTTGCACGGTTCCATCCTAATTTTTAACTTTATTAATACTTTTAACGCAAGTAATACGTCTAGTTTTTGCTAGAAACATTGAGGTAGTTTTTCAAATATGTTTTCTTTAAGTTTGCTTTCAGCCGGTGGCAAACTCTCTCTTTTCAAGTAACCTTTATTTTACTTTGTCTCAATTTTGTTTTTAATATTATAACTAATTATTATTATAAACTTTTATTTTATGTTAGTCAAGTGGTTTTGTAATTTATTTTTTAGTTGATGCGAAAGGGACAGATGACGCATTTGAAAACGTCCCCAATGCATCTTTTATGAATTTTGATTTGGTGTTATTTGTGGTATTGGGTTAGTAACTGTATTTAATACTCCTATTATTTGTGCTTTTTGATTAAATACTGTTATTATTTGATTGATTAAAGCTTGCATTAATGTATTTAAATCTTGCTGTGAGTAATCATTTAATATTGCACAATTGGTTTCATTTAATTCTTCTATATTTTCTAATTCATCTACAAATTCAGTATCTTTCGTATATGTCATTTCATATGTTTCATTATTTTGAGTAACTGTTACAGTAATATTTGTGGTTAAAGTTTCATCTGCCACTGAGCCTTCATTTTCAATGTCTAATGTTACTTCTGTTTCATTATCAACACTTACTTTAATATTTAAAGTAGACTGTGTAGTAGTGTTATTGCTTGCAATTTCTATATTCATAATATCAAATTCTGCATCTTCTTCAAAATTTTCGTATTTTATCTTAATCCAATTATCTGCATATATAGTTATCTTAGATGTATTTTTTAATAATACTTCTGACATTATCGTTTCACCTTTATAGTTATATACTACAAATGATGTATCTATAAAATTTACATTTTCTAGGTTTTCTATAATATTGTCAATAGTAGTTATTATTCCATCTACAGTTGTATATTCTTCTGATAAACCTAAATCATTTGCTTTTGTTGTTATTAAGTTTAAAGTAACGCTATCAGTTTTTAATGTATTTAGTATATTTAATACAATATTTGAAATTAACTCGCTACTTAAATCTAACCTATATGATGTTGTAGTATATGAAACTCCATCCTTTTCTACTACTGCTTCTGTTTGCCTACTGTAGCAATCTTTAGTAATATTTTCCATTATTATATTTGTATACGTTTCGTTTATATGTGATTTTTCTTGCTCAGTTAAATTGGTTACTTTTAAATAATCTATTGGCACTATTTCATCTGGAATGTTAATATTCGATGTTATTCCTAATTTTTGCATTAACACATTTAAATTTTTGTTTCTTACTCCAACGTATGCATTTACAATTTCATCTGATTTTAAGGCATATATGTCTTCATCATGTAAATACTTTAAGTTAAATATTGTGCTATTGCTATATTCTAATTTGTTTTCTGAATATGCATAGTTATTTGATTTATCTGTTTTTCCTTCTGAAACTAATTTGATTTTTTGTAAATTATTATTAATTTCATTATTAGTTGAAGATAATTCAACTTTTGCATTTGTTATATATGGAGTTTCTTGTTTCTTTTTTTCTATTTCTTGCATTTGTAAATTTGGTGTTATTTCTAATTTTTCTGTTTCCTTGCTCATATACTTCCAAAATAGTTTTTCGTTAGACTTAAATAAATCTGTAAACATGTATAAACATGTTCCACCTATTCCAACTACTAATATTATCGCTATTACTATTATTGCAATTATTATTCCTTTTTTTCTTCCGTAATACATTCTCTTTTCCTCCTTCACGCGAAGCGTGTACCATTCATTATTCACTCTTCACTATTCATTATCCATTTAAGCCTTTTCTTCGAAGAACGGACGAGCGATGCTCGCCCCTACAATATATTTTTATCATAAAGTTTTTATTAGTTTCGTTGTTTCATTGCTTCATACATTACTATTCCTGCTGATACCGAAGCATTTAGCGATGTTATTTTACCTTTCATAGGTATTTTTACTAGAAAATCACAATTTTCTTTTACTAACCTACTCATTCCAAAGCCTTCGCTTCCAATTACTATTGCTAGTGGTCCTTTTAAATCTTGGTCATAATAATAGGTTTTAGTATCCATATCTGTACCACATATCCATAAGCCTTGCTCTTTTAAGTATTTCATTGTTTCTACTAAATTATTTACTCTAGCAATTTTCATGTGTTCTACTGCTCCTGCTGATACTTTATTTACAGTGCTATTAACTGATGCTGCTCTTCTTTTTGGTATTATAATTCCGTGAACTCCTGCTGTTTCTGCAGTTCTTATAATTGAGCCTAAGTTATGTGGGTCTTCTATTCCATCTAATATTACTACAAATGGTTCTTCTTGTCTAGTATTTGCTTCTAATAAAATATCTTCTACTTCGCAGTAATCAAATGGTGGTACTATTGCTATAACTCCTTGGTGATTTTCTGTTTGTGCCATTTGGTTAATTTTTTCTTTACTAACTTCTGATATTAATATTTTGTTTTCTTTTGCTATTGCTATTATTTTGTTAATTGAGCCATGCTTTTCCCCAGCTTGTACAAATATTTTGTTAATATCTCTACCAGATTCTAGTAGTTCTATTACTGAATTTCTACCTTCCACTTGGTCTTGTCCCATTTCCATTCGAGACGTTTCCAAATGGGGTATCTGTCCCTTTTGGGTTGTTTTATTATTTTTTTGTTTCATTTTTTCTTCCTTCTCTTATTTTTTATTTGTTTCTCTTGACTTATGTTAAGTTTTGTTATATACTTACTATATTCTAATATATTTTCAAAAATAATTCAATAGGAGGTATACATCATGGGTATAATTACATTTTTGAAAGAACGGCGAAAAGAGGCTTTGGTTAAGAAGTTAAACAGATTAAGAGAACTTTGTAAAAATTATAGTTCTTATATTGATTATTATAGCAATTCAATAGATTTAACTATTAACCAGTTAAACAATAATACTTGGTCAAAGGCTTCATACTTTATGAATCCACCTCTTAGTGGCTATTCTTATACAGAATCATTAACTGAAAAGTATGATACTTATAATTATTATTCATATTTGTATGATAGGACATTAGTTAAAATTGAGCGATTACAAAACAGATTGAAAATGCTTAATTAATAATAATGATTGGAAGACTATTTTTTAGTCTTCCTTTTATTCTTCATCCAATTTTAAAACACTTAAAAATGCTTCTTGTGGTATTTCTACATTTCCTATTTGACGCATTTTCTTTTTACCTTTCTTCTGCTTTTCTAATAGTTTTTTCTTTCTTGTTATATCTCCACCATAACATTTTGCAAGTACATCTTTTCTCATTGCAGAAATTGTTTCTCTTGCTATTATTTTCCCTCCTATTACTGCTTGAAGTGGTATGCTAAACAATTGCCTTGGTATACATGTTTTTAATTTTTCTATCATTTTTCTTCCTCTGTCATATGCTGAATCTTTGTGTACTATAAATGATAGTGCATCTACTCCTTCTCCATTTACCCATATATCTAATTTTACTAATTCCGAACGTCTATAATCTTTTATTTCATAGTCAAATGATGCATATCCTTTTGTACGTGACTTTAAATTATCAAAGAAGTCATATATTATTTCATTTAGTGGAAGTTCATATATTAGTGTCACTCTATTTTCATCTAGGTATTTCATATCTATGTATATTCCACGCCTATTTTGACATATTTCCATTATATTTCCCACAAATTCTTTTGGTGTTAAAATTTCAGCTGTTACAAATGGTTCTTCCATATATGATATTTCATTTGATGGTGGTAGGTCTGATGGGTTATATAGCTCAATCATCGTTCCATCTGTTTTATATACTTTATATATAACTGATGGTGATGTTGTAATTAAACTTAAGTCAAATTCTCTGTCTAATCTTTCTTCTATTATTTCTAAGTGAAGTAGACCTAAAAATCCACATCTAAATCCAAAACCTAGTGCATTTGAGGTCTCTGCTTCATATTCTAGTGCTGCATCATTTAGTTTTAGCTTTTCTAGTGCTACTTTTAAGTTTTCGTAGTCACTTCCATCTATTGGGTATAAACCACAATATACCATAGGGTTTACTTTCTTATATCCTGGTAGTGGCTCATTTGCTTTATCATTTTTTAGTGTTATTGTATCTCCAACTCTTACATCTGATAGGCTTTTTATACTTGCTGAAATATATCCTACTTCTCCTGCTTCTAGCATTTCACATGGCTCATAACTTCCTGGTTCAAAATGCCCTACTTCTGTTACTACAAAGGTTTTATTTGTAGCCATAAGTAGTATTTCATCTCCTACTTTTACTGTTCCGTCTTTTACTCTAACATACGCTATTGCACCTTTATAATCATTGTATATTGAATCAAATATTAAACATTTCAATTTTGCTTCTTTGTTGCCAGTAGGTGCTGGCAAGTCTGTTACTATTCTTTCTAATACTTCATCTACATTAAGCCCCGATTTTGCTGAAATACAAGGTGCATCCATTGCTGGTATGCCTATAATATCTTCTATTTCGTGTTTTACTTCATCAGGTCTTGCATTTGGTAGGTCTACCTTATTTATTACTGGCAGAATTTCTAGGTTATTATCTATTGCTAAATACACATTTGCTAAGGTCTGTGCTTCTACGCCTTGGCTACTATCTACTACCAAAATTGCTCCATCACATGCAGCTAAACTTCTAGATACTTCATAGTTAAAGTCTACATGTCCAGGGGTATCTATTAAATTAAGTTCATATTCGTTTCCATCTTTTGCTTTATATTTCATTCTCACTGCTTGAGATTTTATAGTAATTCCACGTTCTTTTTCTATATCCATATTGTCTAAAACTTGTGCTTCCATTTCTCGTTTTGAAAGAACACCTGTCATTTCTATTAATCTATCAGCTAGGGTTGATTTTCCATGGTCTATGTGGGCTATTATACTAAAATTTCTAATGTATTTTTTCTTGTCTTCCAATTTTGCTTTCTCCTTACTTCTTTTATATTGGTATTTTAACATATAGTGTTTTTAAAATCAATACAAAAATAGCCCTAAGTTTTTACTTAAGGCTATTTTTGATTATTTTCAGTTTTCTTCTGCTAATTTGTGAAGATTTTCAAGAAGATAAATTGTCTCGTCGCTTACTGTCATTTTTATTCCAATCGGATTTAATCTAATAAGATCACCATCTACCTCAATTGAAATAACATTGGTTATGTTTGATAAAATAATTGTGCACTCGAGTCTTCTTTCTCCTAGTGACACTTCTGCTCCTTTTATTAAGTAATCAGCCAGATCCTTCTTTCTTATCTTCCATGTTCCACGAAGTCCTTCTCTTACTATTATCATTTCGTCAGCACCAAAAATCATTTTCATAAGTTTACCTCCTATTTAATAATCATTGTTTACAGGAGGTAAATTTACTACCTCCCGAAGTTACTTCGAAAGGTATACTACCTTTTCATGTTCTGTATTTTATCACATTATGTTACATATTTCAATAGTTTATATAAATTTTTCTATAGATTATCTATACACTCTCATTACTATTTTTTAAATATTTTTTGTAATTTCTTACCTCTATCAAATCCTTCTTTATAAAAGTCATCTAATAACATATTTTTATATTCATATCTATAGCATAATTCAAGTGTAATTGGTCCACTATAGTTACATTCTTTTAGTTTTTCTATTACACAGTTCCAATTTATTGTTCCATCAAATGGTAATAAGTGTAAATCATCTGTTTTATCATTGTCGTGTAAATGTACTGCAAATATTCTGTTTTTAAATAATTCAAAATTAAATTCATCATCAAAGTGTACATGGCAGTGACCTGCATCATAGCATATTCCTACATTATCATCTTTTATATTTTCTATTATATATTCTAAATATCCTTTTATTTTAGTATTTTCAAATGCTACTTTTATGCCTAATTTTTGTGCATATTGTGTTATCTCTTTTATTCTATTTAATCCTATTTCATTATACTTTGGAGCTACATTTTTACTTGTCAAATGCATTACTACCATTGGAATATCATATTGCTTACAATTTAAAATATCTTTTTTATATTTTTCTACTAGTGTTTCTCCTTCTTCGCCTTTCTCCCAAATAGAATTAATATTTTTATATCCTAAATGTGCAAATATAATATTTAGTCCTAATTTTTTACATATTTTGGCTTGTTCTTCTTGGCTACATTTCCAGTCTTTATCATACCATTGAATAAATACATTTTTAAAGCCTGCATTTTTTATTGAATTTATAGTCTCTAATACAGTTACATTTTCATTACTGTTATGAACAACTACCGCTATTTCTTGCATATATGCCTCCTTATATAAATTTTTCCACTTCTATAAATAATCTTCCTTTTCTACTGTTGCCTACTATATTTTTTATGATAAATCTTCCTTTTCCTCGAATTGTTACAATATCATTTTCTTTTACTTCTTTTGAAGATTTTTCTACTATTTCATGGTTTAACAATACTCTTTCTTGCGCTAATAATTCATTTGCTTTTCCTCTTGAACATCTTGTAAGTTCTGAAACTATGTTGTCCAACCTCATTGATGCAACTGTTATTTTTATACTTTGTGTTTTTATTTCTATTTTTCGTAAGTTTTCTAAACTTATTTGCTCTATTTTTGATTTACTAAATCTTGTTAAACTAGGAATA
Organism: uncultured Clostridia bacterium; assembly: GCA_948664205.1. Classification (GTDB taxonomy): domain Bacteria; phylum Bacillota; class Clostridia; order TANB77; family CAG-508; genus UMGS1663. The sequence continues at coordinate 12,705 of CAPNDH010000035.1, forward strand.
TTTATAATTAAAAATTTTAGAATTTCTGGCATCACTAAAATATCTGCTCCGTTTTCATCTACTAGAATGTCCCCTATTTTTTCCCTTGATATTCCTAATTTCATTAGTCCACCCAAATAATTTTTGTGTGAATATTCTCCATGCATTTCATTTGGTAGTTCTATTCTTACAGAATTTATATACTCGTTTAAATTTATATTTGATATAATGTTTTCCAATTTTTCTGGATATATTATTAGTATTCTTCTTTCCGCTTCTCCAAAGCCACCTGTGAAAAAGTAATTAGATATTTTCTGTGATTTCAAGAAATTTTCTAATAACTTTTGTTCTATTTCATCCAGAAAATCTGTGGTTTGAATTTTATTTCTAGTTTCGCAAAACCTTATTTTATCTATTAGCTTTGATATTAATAATCTGTCTTTTTCATTTTTGTATTTATTTATGATATTTCTATCCATATTTTCTCCAATTTTTAGATTTGTATTATTTTTATTAATATTTCCCAAAAGTGACAAATTTCCCATTTGTACCAGATACCTCAAAAGTGACAGATACCCCAAAAGGAAACGTCCCCAATGGAAACTAAAATAAATATTTTTCTTCTAATTCTGAAACATTTCCAGCTTCTATGAATTTGTCTGGGTAAGCATAGCATTTTAAGTCTATGTTTTCTAATTTGTTTTCTGCTATTATTTCTTTTACTTTTGTTCCTAGCCCTCCTATTATGCTTGCATCTTCTATTGTTATTACATTTTTTGTTTTTGTAATTGTTTCTATTATTTTTTCTTCATCAAATGGTTTTAGAAATCTTGTATTTATTAGTTCTACACTTTTTCCTTGTCTTTCTAATTCTTCTGCCATTTCTATACCTTTTGCTACCATTTTTCCTATGGCTATTATGCTTATGTCGTTTCCTTCTTTTATTATTTCTGCTTTTCCTTGTTTTATTTCTTCGTGTTTTTCAAATTTTACTTTTTCGTTTTCTCCGCCTCTTGGGTATCTTATTACTACTGGTGAATTTAATGTTATTGCATATTCTAACATATCTTCTAATTCTTTAAAGTCTTTTGGCGCCATTATTGTTAAATTTGGTACTATATTGAAAAATGCTAAGTCTAATAGACCTTGGTGTGTTTCTCCATCATTTCCAACTATTCCTGCTCTATCTACACATAAAACAACTGGCAAACTTTCTATGCATATGTCGTGTATTACTTGGTCGTATGCTCTTTGGTAGAAGGATGAATATATTGGTACTATTGGTTTTAATCCTTCTTTTGCCATTCCTGCTGATAAGCTAACTGCGTGCTGTTCTGCTATTCCTACATCGAAAAATCTATTTGGATATTTCTCCTTAAATTGTTTTAGCCCTGTTCCGTCTGCCATTGCTGCTGTTATTGCTACTATTTTTTCGTTATTTTTAGCTAGTTCTACTAACTTTTCTCCAAATACTGCTGAATAGTCTTTTTTCTTTTCTTTTTTTGGTTTTCCTGTTTCTATTTCAAAGCTTCCTGTTGCATGGAATTTATCTGGATTTTCTTCTGCTGGTTTATAACCTTTTCCTTTTTTAGTGATGACGTGTACTAGCACTGGTTCTTGTTCTTTTTTGGCTAGGTTTAAAATCCATTCTATTCTTTCTATATCGTGACCATCTACAGGACCTAAATATTTAAAACCTAGGTCTTCAAAAAACATATTTGGTAATACTAATTGCTTTAAACTATATTTTATTCTTCTGGCTAGCCTTATAATTGGTGTTCCAATTTTGGGTGTTTTTTCTAAGGCTTTTCTTATACTATTATTAGATTTTTTATAGAATTTTCTAGTTCTCATTTTAGTTAAAAATTGAGATATTCCACCTACATTTTTTGATATACTCATTTCATTATCATTTAATATTACTATTAATTTTGTTTTACTATTTCCTGCATCATTTAAAGCCTCTAATGCCATTCCACCTGTTAGAGCTCCATCTCCTATTACTGCTATTACATTATTGTCTTCTTTTTTTATATCTCTTGCTCTTGCCATTCCTAGTGCTACTGATATTGATGTACTGCTGTGTCCTGTATCGAAGCTATCGTATTCTGATTCTTTTATTTTTGGAAAGCCCGATATTCCACCTAATTGCCTTAAAGTATCTAGTTTATCTTTTCTTCCTGTTAATATTTTATGCACATAGGTTTGATGGCCTACATCCCATACTATTTTATCTTTTGGTGTGTTAAAAACACTATGAAGTGCAATAGTAAG
>CAPNDH010000036.1 GCA_948664205.1 uncultured Clostridia bacterium
CAAAAATATAAAAAAATTCTCAAAAAAAGTGTCCAAAAACTTGACATAGATCCAACAAGACTTAACAAAGAATTTGAAATAGAATTTTATGAATTATTTTCAAAAAATGTGAATGAAAATGAGGAAGAAATTGAAATAAAATTGAACAAAGAAAAACAAAAATTGATTAGATTAGTTGCTGTAAAAGATAACAAAACTTTTTCAAAATCAAAGAAAGAAAATTATAAAATAGGTGCAGTAATTAGTAATCAAAAATGAAAAAGTTAGAGGAAAAATTCAAAATAAATACAATTTTTGTACTCCTATATATTTCCTAACAAGCACTGAATTTTTCCTCCCTAGTCAAAATTCGAAATTAGGGACTAAGTCCCAAGCCCTTTATAAAATAATGAAAGGATAGATGAAAATGATATTAAGAAATAATAGTGAAGATGTAAAAGTTTTAGTAAGATATTTTGAAAGTTTAAGTATAGAAAATAGATTAAAATTAAGCATAATTGTTATACAAAGTGATTTGATAAAACTAAAAGTTAATAAAGAAAAGTTAGTTGATATATTAAAGAATTTCTTATGTGTTTTTGATAAAAATTATAATAAAAATACGATGATTTCTTATAAAGATAATATGGATGTTTTTATATTAGCAAAAGTAATGGAGATGAATGAAAAAGAAAAATTAAATTTTGTTTTTGAAATAATGTATATTGTTTATTGTAGTATTATAGAAAATTAGCAGGGAAATTATTGAAATGTTAGCAAAATTGTGTTAATATAATTATATATAAATTTAGTAGAAATTCTCTTGTTCTACTTTAAGGCAGGCATTAATAAGTAAAAAGACAATTGTCAAGAAAGGAGAAAAAAGAATGGCTAGTGAATTACATCAATACGATGGATATGCTGGAAAACCAATTTTTTATGTAAGGAAAAATTACAGTACATATTATGATGCTCCTACTGATAGGCAATGTACTGTACCGATTCGGGACATTACTGAAGTGAAACGAGAATTGCAACAAAAATATGGAGGTGCTTAAAAATGAAAGACGAAGGTGTACGACAAAACATAAGGAAAAGAAACAAAGGAAATTCGTTTTATGATGTTATGGAACAAAGAAACTATAAGGAAAAACGGGAATATCAGCTAGTTGCAGGTCTAACGAAGGCAGAATTTAAAAGTAGGAAATAATATGGTGGTAATACTACTAGTAATATTAATATCGCTATGTGTATTAGATGTTGTGATAAACAAACTTAACCCAACTCCAAGAATGAAAGACAAAGAAGAAGAAAAAAAGTTTTCCAGAACAATATGCAAAACCAAAAAGATGTATGAAATGTGTTTAAGATAAGCCAAAAGAGGTCGCAAATTGCGGCCTCTTAACCATTCTACTATTCAATTTTAGGTGATATTTTTCAATCTATATGTAAACCTCCATCTTATTAATTATATTCTAGTGTAATATAAATTTTAATTTGATATATACAAGTTATGAGATATATGCTATACTAATTTCAACAGTTGATTAGTCAAATATTTTTTTGAGCACAATGTGGGAGGAACACTATGAAAAATAGGCGAAATTTTCGCATATAACCTCCTAAAACGCTCCATAAGTGCGACTTTAACAAGTCGCAGTGAATAGTTAATATTTAATAATGAATAGTAAATAATTATAATTAGTTGCCAAGAGCACTTATGTACTATTCACTATTAACTATTCATTTTTCATTATTCACTACATATTTTATTCTTATTTTATTATTAGTCAATTTTTTCACTTTCAATAAATATATAAAATTCTTTATATTTTAATATGATAGCAAGTTTGTATTCTTAACTATTAACTACTATTCCTATAAATTAATAAAAAATATATAAATAATAGTAAATAGCTTGACTTTTACAAACAAACGTTTTAAAATTTGTAAGATAAGAAAAGGATGTGAAACTATGGAAGAAAATAAATTAGTAATTCAAAACGAATTATCAAATGAAGATATAAAAAATTTAATATATACTATAAGAGGAAAACAAGTAATACTAGATAGTGATGTTGCAATGTTATATCACTATACTACTAAAAGGATAAATGAAACTGTGAATAGAAATAAACAAAGATTTCCAGAAAATTTCTGTTTTCAATTAACCGATGAAGAATATGAATCTTTAAGGTGCAAAAATGTCACCTTAAACCAAGATACTATACAAGAAAATATTGATAATTCTTTAAGGTCGCAATTTGCGACCTTAAACGAAAACATAGGTAGAGGCAAGCATCGTAAATATCTACCTTATGCGTTTACAGAGCAAGGAATAGCTATGTTATCAGGACTATTAAAAAATGATATAGCTATTCAAGTAAGTATAAATATTATGAATGCATTTGTTGAAATGCGAAAATTTTTAATGATTAATGGACAAGTATTCGAAAGATTAACAAATGTAGAATATCAATTACAAGAACATAATAAAAAATTTGATGAAGTTTTTAATCAACTTCAATTAGAAGAAAATATCAAACAAAGAATATTTTTTGATGGTCAAATATATGATGCATATAGCTTGATTATAGATATCATAAAAAAGGCAAATAGCAAGATTTTAATTATAGATAATTATATTGATGACAGTGTTTTGAAAATGTTGTCCAAAAAGAAAAATAATGTAGAAGTTGTTATTTTAACATCTGATAAAAGCAATATTGAAAATTTAGATATTAAAAAATTTAATAAAGAATATCCTGTTCTAAAAGTTGCAAAAACTAATAAATTTCATGATAGATTTATTATAATATATAACAAAGAAATGTATCATTTAGGAGCTTCTATAAAAGATTTGGGAAAGAAATGTTTTGCAATTAATAGAATTGAAGACATTGAGATTATAGAAAAAATTATTAACAAAAAATAAAAAAGCGAAAATTCGCTTTTTTATTTTTTACTTAGAGTGTCTTCCTTTTCCACGTTTTTTAGTAGGTTCGTCATCATAATCTGCGTATAAATCATCTACTGTTGGTTTTTTATCTTTCTTAGTTTCTGATATTTCTTTTTGGGTTTCTGTTTCTTCTTGTTTTGCTTCTTTTTCTTTTGTTTCTACTTCTTTATTTGTATTTATTTCAGTCTCTTTAACTTCTTCTTGGTTTTCTTCTTTATTTTCTTCTTCGCTATTTTCTAGGTTATCATTATACACATAATCAATTTCTGCGCTACTATTTCCTTTTACATATCTTACAATTAGTATTACAATTGCAACTAAAACTACTAATGCTATTAAAGCACATATTAGTATTGATTTCATGTTTAATTCTTTTTTTGCTTCTTCTACGGCTAATTTATTTGCTGTTATTGTATATGTTGCAATTTGTTCTCCATCTGCTGATGTTACCATTATTGTTATTATGTGTTCTCCTAATTCAGTCAAATTTTCATTCCCGATTATTTCAACTGTTGCTCCCTCTTCGTTTGCTATTGCTTCTATTTGTAATTGGTCTAATTCTTTGAATTCTATTTCATAATTAAATTTAGATGGAGAAAAGTCTTTTAGTTCTGCTCCTTTTATAACTAAACTTGAAAGTCCTAAACCTTCTTTTTCTTCATTTGTTACTGTTATTTTATATACTTTTGTTGTTCCATTTTCTGCTGTTACTGTAATTGAAATTATATTTTCGCCTATTTTAATTTCTTCATTGCCTTCTACTTTTACTGTTGCTTTGCTATCTTCTGCTTCTGCATTTATTCTTAAACTTTGTTCTTTGTAATTTGTTAATTTTGCTGTATATTCTGTAACATTTGCTGAAAATGCTGGTGTTAACTCTACTCCTTCTATACTTAAAGATTGTAAATTTGTGTTGTTTGATTTTTCTTCTTTTTCTTCTGGTTTTGTTTCTGTTACTAAATCTCTTGAAACATATTTTGTTTGTCCATTATATGTTACTCTATACCATACATAACCATTTACTCTTTGGCTAGATGTTCCTGTTAGTTTTAATTCCGTTCCTTTTGATATTTTAGTAGCACTGCTAGAAGTTGACCAACTTGAACGTAAGTTTATATCTCCAGTTGCATATACTGTTTTATTTGCTGATGTGAATTTTGGCTCTGTAACTGTTGTAGTTCCACCACTGTTACCTCCTGAAGAACCTCCATTGTTTCCGCCAGTTGAACCGCCTTGATTTCCACCTGTTGATGGTGCTTTTACTGTAATTTTTATAGTTTTAGTTCCAGTTATTGGATTTTCTTCTATATCTCCTAAACCTTCTGATGCTGGTGTAACTGATACCGTTATTGTTCCTGCAGACTTAGCCGTTAAATTAACTGTTTTTGTATCATTTTGAAGAAATACACTATATGCACTTAATGTTGCATTATTAGCACTTATATTAACTTTTCCATACGCATTATTTCCCTTTATATAAACTGTTATTGTATCTCCTACATTTATACTACTTAAAGATGCTGATACTTCAAAACTACCCGCTGCATAAGTTTTTGTATATAAACTACATGTTACTATAAATATAAAAATTGCAATTAACAAAACTACCATTTTATTTTTTTTCATATTATATTTCCTCCTAGAAATTAATTATATCTCAATTCTTTTACTTCCCATTATATAATTCATTATTCTTATATAATCAAATGAATCTACTTTTCCATCTTTATTAGCATCTGCTGCTATTTTTTCTAAATCACTTGGTTTCTTTTTTCCCATTATATAATTCATTATTCTTATATAATCAAATGAGTCTACCTTTCCATCACTATTAGAATCTCCAAGTTTTACAACTGAATATGTTTTATTATCAATTGTAATTGTATATCCTGTACCTATTTGACCTGTTGTTACTACTTCTCCATTTGCTTTTTTTATAACTGCATTAGAATATTGAGCTTGTATATTCTCTACTGCTGTATATGGCTCACAAATTAAATTTGACTCCTCTATTTTAAATTTATCATTAGTAGCCATAAGTTCTAAATACTTTGAAGCGACATATCCTTGTGTTCCACTTGAAGTAATTACTCTATCCCAATATAAATCATTTAAGTAATATTTATTTTTTTCTATTCTTGTTACTATTTGTCCCATTGCCAAATAATCTTTTACAATTGTTCCACTTGTTCCTGGTCCATTTCTTAAACTTACACCTGAGCCTGTTAATTTAACTGTTTCATTACATGTTATTATATCATTTATTTGTTCAACATAGTCAGTTGCTATATATCCTTTTGTTCCGTCTGATAAGACTATTTTATCCCATTTATTATTTCCAATAAATGTTGTTCCTATCTCTATTCTTAAAAATTTTTCACCTGCACTTATTGTTCTCAAAGCCTTATAAGATGTTCCTGCATTTTCTCTTACACATACATTTGTATGTCCTGCTTTTATTTGAGCATTTTGCGTAACAATATGTTCTGAACCTGGTTCTAGACATCTCGTTGAAGGCATATTTTCATATACTGGAATTATAAATTCTATAGCATTATTTAAAAATCCTAATTTCGAATATGTTTCTCTCATTGTTACACTTTCTGATTTTGGTGCAAATATATTTTGCTGATATTGGTGGTAAAACATACTTCCTCTATCATCTACATCATATTTTTGTAAGTATAATGTATCTTGTCCAATATTTATATATTTACTAGCAAGTTCTTTTGCTCCTGCTTTTATAGAAATTTCTGGATTTGTCCATCCTTTATCTTTAGCATTTTTTAATCCATTTCTAACGGTAAGATCTTTATCTCCATTTCCTCCAGTTGCCCCTATATTTAAAAAATTATAATATCCTATATATTCTGCTGTATATGTACCTGATGCTGTTCCACTTGCTGTTGCACCTGCCCCTTGTTCTTGTCTTATTCTTGATGCTAAATGATATGGGCTAATTCCCGCTTCTTGTGCTGCTTCATAAATTATTTGTGCATATGATTTATTTATTGTTGCTTTTGATCCAGTTGTTGTAGTATATGTAACTGTATTTCCACTCATATAGCCAATTCTTGATGTTATAGCTTGTACACCTGATAAAGTTTGAGTTGTTTCATTAAATGCTAAATTTTCGAATTGAAATATATAGTCATCATTTATCCAGTTTCTAGGATCCATGGTATATGCTACTATTGCTTCTGATGCACATACCCAACTTCCTGAATCTTGTGGTTTATTTCCACATGTTGAACATACCCATGAACTTATACTACCTTTTGGTACTAAGCTTCTAGTATGTGTTTCTACAGTTTCATTATATAATACTTTATTCCAATCTAAGTTAGTATAATGTATTTTTATATTCCAATTAGGGTGTGCTGCTTTCACTTTTTCTATTAGTTCTTTATAGCCAGGGTATTTAGATATTTTAGCACTATCATATGCTTCTCTTGTTTGTGCTGCATATACAGTTTTTGTATTTATTAAATTTATAAATATATATATTACTAAAGTTAGAATAGTTAAAATTCCAATTGTCCTTTTTCCTAATATTTTTAATCTATTTTTCACTTTAATTCCTCCTTAAATTTTGACAATTTTCTACAATAGAAGTATATCATTAAGGAAAAATCAAGTCAATAAATTTAGTTAAACTTACAAAAATGTAATATTTTAGTAATATATGAGAGGTTAAAAATGAGAAGTGAAAGGTGAGAATTAGAAGTCGGAAGTCAGAGGTCGGAAACAAAAAATAGATGACGGATGCAAAAAGTTGGGTTTAAATTCTGACACCCAACTTTCTGTATTCTATCATCTGATATCTAAGTTTTGCTTTCTGACTTCCGACTTCTGATCTCCGACTTTTGACTTAGCAACCTCTGCCACATCCACAGCCAAAGTTTGTAAATAATAGTAAAAATACTATTATGAAGAATAATATTTCAGAATCTCCACAACCGCAACCACAGCCGTTTCTTCCAAATAAATTTCCTAAAAATCCGTTATTTCCACATCCGCAATTATTGTTGCATCCACAACCATCATTACAGCCACATCCGCAATTTCTTATTTCATCTTGCATGTTTTAGCCCTCCCTTTTTTATTTTCATAGTTTCTCTATGATTATTATATAATATAGTATGCATTTTAAAGTTTTTGTGTTACAATTAAGTTAGCTCTTATGAGCAAAGCGAATTAGAGATAACTTATGCAATGGAGCAAAGCGACATTGTAATCCTTAGAAAAGGCATTTATTCATTGTGGCTTATCTTTAATATTATGATAAAAAACAAGAATAAGATTTTCTAAGCTCATTCTTCGCTAAGAAAATCTAATTCTTCCATAACCATCTTCTAAGGAAACTCACCACTATCGTGGATGACTTTCCTAAGAATATAAAAAAGGGCGTAATTGGGTAAATGCTCTTAGGTATTCCTTACCGATTAAGCCCCTACAATACAAAATAGCAAATATATAAATAATAACGAAGGGATAAAAAATGAAAAAAATTGAATTACTTTCTCCAGTTCGGAGATTTTGAATGTTTAAAAGCTGCTGTACAAAATGGTGCAGACAGTGTATATTTTGGAGCTGCTAATTTTAATGCTAGAGCCTCTGCTACTAACTTTGATTTAAGCAATTTAAAAGAAGCTATTACATATGCTAATCAAAGAGGTGTTAGCACTCACCTTACTTTAAATACATTAATAAAAAATGAGGAATTTGAAGATGCTGTAGTGCTTGCTTCAAAAGCTTATGAATTTGGAATTGATGCAATTATTGTTCAAGACTTAGGTCTAGCTAAAACTTTAATAGAAAACTTCCCAGATTTACCAATACATGCAAGCACTCAAATGACCATACATAATTTAGAGGGTGTACTTGAAGCAGAAAAATTAGGTTTTAAACGTGTTGTACTTTCAAGAGAACTTTCTTTAGAAGAAATTACATATATTTGTGCACATTCTAATATTGAAATTGAAACTTTTATACATGGTGCACTATGTATTTCATATTCAGGGCAATGTTTATTTTCTAGTATGATTGGTGGAAGGTCACGGAAACCGTGGCAGATGCGCCCAGCCATGTAGGCTTCCATATAAACTTGAAGCAAAAGGGACAGATGACGCATTTAAAAACGTCCCCAATGCGTCATATTTGCTAAGTACTAGAGATTTGTGTGGTTTGGAGTTTATTCCTGATTTAATAAATGCTGGGGTTATGTGTTTTAAAATTGAGGGTAGAATGAAGTCTCCTGAGTATGTTGCTACTGTTACTAGAATTTATAGGAAATATATTGATTTAGCTTTATCTGGTAAACCTTATATTATTGATGAAATAGATAAAAAAGAACTTATGCAAGTTTTTAACCGTGGTGGATTTTCTCGGTGGGCATCTTGCTAATAGTGCTAATAAAGATTTGATTTATAGTAAAAAACCTAATCACATGGGTATTTATATTGGTAATGTTTCTAATTTTAAACCTAATAAAGGTCATATTTTCTTTAACTTAACTGATTCTATTTCTATTGGTGATACCATTGGTTTTGAAAATGAGACTACTAAGTATACTGTTTCTGAACTTATGATTAAAGGGAAAAATGTTACTACTGCTAATAAAAAGCAGTTAGTGGAAATTGGTAGAATGAAAGGTAATATTCATATTGGTGATAGAATTTATAAACTTGCTAGCAAAGAGCTTTCTACTAAAGCTAAACTTTCTTCTATTACAGAAAATAAGAAAATTTTACTTTCAGCTTTTGTAAAGGTTAGAGAAAATGAGCCTATTGAACTTACTGTTACTACTAACAATTCTGATAATGAAATTTTTAATAATATAACTGTTCATCAAAAAACTGATATAGTAGCAGTTAAAGCTAATTCTAGGCCTATTGATGAAGAAAGAATTCGCGCTCAAATTTCTAAAACTAATAATACTATTTTTAGTTTCGAAACTATTAACATTGATTTAGAAGATAATTTGTTTATTCCTTCTATTAGTGTTTTAAACGAACTTAGAAGAAACTGCTTAGATGAAATTTTAGCTATTTCTAATTCTAGAATTTTTAGAAAAGGTAAAAATGTTAAATTAGGTTTATCTTCTTGTAATAAAAAAGTAGGCACTAAAAATAGAAGAATTTCTCTTCTTCTTAATGTTATAAATAAAGATATTGATTATACTTTACTTAAAAATGTTGATAATGTTTATGTGCCTTTAAAATACTTTTCTGATAAAAAGCTTGAAAACACCTTACATTGTATATGCGAAAATTTTAAAACTTACATTTATTTACCTACGGTTATAAAAGCTAATTATAAAAACCTTTTAAATAACATTGTTTCAAATTCTATTGATAAATTTAATATTAAAGGATTTGTTATTTCTAACATTTCTTCATGTATATTTATTAATAATTTGAAAGAAAAATATGGTGATAAATTTGAGTATATTGCAAATTATACTTTAAATGTTTACAACAATTATACTGATAAAGTTCTTGAAAATTTAGGTATAAGCAAAATTACTATTTCTCCTGAACTTAATAGTTCTACTATTAATTCTATATGTGAGCATAAAATAGCAGATAGTGAACTTATTGTTTATGGAAGAACACCATTAATGACTTCCAACTACTGCTTACTTGGAGGTACTAATAAATGCTACCCTACTTGTGGTAGTAAATGTAAGGAAGATGTTAAATATTATTTAAAAGATAGATTAGGCTTTAAATTTAGGATTATGCCTGATAGTATTCAAACAGTTACTACTATTTATAATAGTAAAATAACCTCAATAAATGGCTCTGACTTTAATGTTAATTCTTATAGAATTGATGTTATAGATGAAAGTATTGATGAAATAAATGATATTGTTAATGTTGTTTTAGAAGGAAATAGATTAGAGGGTAAAGATTATACTAATGGGAATTTGAATAGAGAAATTTAGAAAAATTCTCAACAAAAGAAAAAGGAAAAACATTATTAAATATTTCTCCTTTTTCTTTTATTTAAATTCTTGCTTTGAATTCTTTCTTCTGTGTACTTGAAAGTCTTTTGTATTCTCTTAGTACCTTATCTACTCTTGGCATTTCAGGAACTTTGAAATAAGATAGTAAATCCGTTTCTGTATCAATACATCTAAGTGAGCTATTTCTCCAAAAAATTTCATTTTTTATTTTATAAAAAATTTCATTTTCTTGAGTTAAAACCTCTTCCACATCATTAAATGGTAGTTCAAATTCTCTTGCAATATTTTTTATTATCTTTTTTATAAAAATTTCAATATGTTCTTTAGTGCAATATTTATGTGGTATAATCTCTCCTATTACCCTACATGGCAAATCTTCTAATTCTTCCTTTGTTAAATTCCGCCATTTCAAGTTTAATAAATCTTTAGCCTCTCTTATTTCCATATTCTTTCCTCCTTAACTAATCAGTTTTCGAGTTACATTACTTTAAATCTGTAACTATATTATCATATTTTTATATAATTTACAAGGTAAAGTTTTGGACGCGTCCCAAATCTTTCCAAATCTTTCCCTCTTTTCTTTTTAATGTTTTGCGCTTAATTTTATTATTAAATCCATATCATCATCTTTTGCAGTTTTATTTTTTCTAATTGCTCCACATTTTTTGCATTTGAATATTATTATATATCCTTTTTTACTATCTATTTCTAGCCCTATTGGTTCTAGTGTTCCGTGGCATTCTTCTAGCCTATCTCCTGGGTTTATATCTACGTGTTTTGAGTGTAAACAGTGTGGACAGTGGTTTCTGCATGAGTATCCTAGTTTTTCTACTTTTTCTCCACAATTTTCACATATAAATTCTTCATCAATTTCTGTAAATTTACCTGCCATTTTTTATCCTTTCTGATACTTTAATTTTATAATTTAATATTAATGTAGGGGCAATTAGTAATCGCCCGATCTTCGAAGAAATTCCCCTAATATTTATATTTATTTAAGCAATTTCGTTGGAGCACGGGCGATTAATAATCGCCCCTACATCTATTTTTAATTTTGATTTATTCTTAAAGGAGTGTCCCCAGCGTTCCGAATTCGGAACGCTAAGCACCGTCCCTAGCGTGCTGCTACCGTGCTTACTCTTCAAATATACTGTTTCCTAAAAATTCTTGCAACAGTGAATTTTTGGGGATATATTCGGTGTCTATTGGTTCAAAGTATTTTAGGAATTTGCATAGTCTTTTTGCTTCTGAGTATTCGGCGTCTTCTGGGGTTATTTGTTCAAATAGTGAAATTGCATAATTTCTTAGGACGTTTATTTCGTATATTAGTGAGGTGTTGAACATTACGTCTGCTTGTTCTTGATATGGGAATATGTTTTTTTCTTCTCCTGCTGTTACTGAAGCCCATGCTTCTAAAGTTCTTTTTGCATTATAGCCTCTGAATTGGTTATCCCTTACTGTTCTTCTTATTATTCTTGTGTCTGTTGTTGATATTCTATTGTAGTAGTCAATGTTTAACACTGTTAGTGCACTTATATATATTTTAAATTTTTGTGTAGTTGGTATTGCTGGTGTTAAATTATCATTTAAGCAGTGTATTCCTTCCATTACTAGTACTTCGTCTTCTTCTAACTTCATTGTGTTTCCTAAGTATTCTTTATGTCCTGTTTTGAAGTTAAAGGTTGGCATTTGTATTTCTTCTCCATTTAGTAATTTAGTTAAGTCATTATTTAATAATTGTAAGTCTACCGCTTCTAATGCTTCAAAATTTGGCTTTCCATCTTCATCTAATGGTGTTTGTTCTCTTTCTACAAAGTAGTTATCTACTGATATCGTTTTTGGTTTTATTCCATTTAGGTGTAATTGTATTCCTAGTCTTTTTGCAAAAGTAGTTTTTCCTGAAGATGATGGTCCTGCTATTAATATTATTCTTTTTTCTTTATTTTTTGCTATTTCATCTGCTATTTGTGAAATCTTCTTTTCATGAAGTGCCTCTGCTATTAATATAAGTTCTTTTGATTTTCCTTCTCTTATCTTTTTATTTATTTGATCTAAATTACATACCCCTAAAGCCTTATATATATCATCATATTCATTTAAAGTTCTTAGTAGTTTTTTTGTTTCTTCATATGGCATAATTTTATTTGGCTCTTTTTTGCTTGGATATCTTATTAAAAAGCCATTGTTATATTTCATTATATCAAATAATTTTATAAAGCCTGTTGATATTGGCATAACTCCAAAAAAGTAATTGTAATACCCATTACAGAAGTATAAAGACATTGTATCTTTTTCTTTATCTTCTAACTGTGATTTTCCTATGCTAGTATTTTCTTTTCTTAAAAACTCTATTGCTTTTTCTCTTGGTAATTCTTTTTTTTCTATTTTTAAATTTGCATTTATAATTTCTTGCATTTTTTTACGTACATTTTCTATCATTTCTTCAGTAGGTTCTATATTTTTAAGTTCACATATCATACTACTTTTTAATTGATAATTTACTGTAAGTAATATTTCTGGATATAATTCTTTAAAAGCCATAGACATTATAAATAATAGCCCTCTTGTATAAATTCTTGCTCCATCTCTATCAGTAGTATTTAATAAATCTACTTTATCATTGTTTTGTAACTTATAATTTAAGTTTTTTACTTCATTATTGACCATACATGCAATTATATTATTGTTTTCTTCTATTTTTTCTTTAAAAACATCTATTGCTCTATCATTTTCATTTATATCAATTTCCATATTTTTATATATTATTTTCATATACTCTTTTCCTTTCAAATCTATTGTATGTAGCTAAAATTATTATATCCTATTTTATATAAATGTCAACATTATACATATTTTATCAATTCTTTGGAAAACATATACATATATTATATGTTAAAAGGATTGAAATATATGGATTTTAAAAAAGTTTTTAATAAATTTTTCACTATTGAAAATAGAGAACAATATGACTTTAGGTTACCTGAAAATTATAATGAGAATAAAGTTTCTACTCATGAAGAAGATAAAAATATAGAGCCTAAAAATATTTTTCCTAGTATAGACCTTAATTTAGAATATATTAAAACAAGGTTTAATTCTTTAATTAATAGTGATATTGTTATTAGAGAATTTTCTCTTTCTGCACGTAATAGACAATATAATGCATTTTTATTATTTATTGATGGAATGGTAGATACTGATTTAGTTAACAATTATGTTCTTAAACCTTTAATGTTAAGAAATGATGCAAATACCTATGAAGGTAATGAAGATAGAATTATATCTGAAGCTAAAACTAATAATATTACTGTTAGGAAGATTAAAAAATTTAATATTCTTGAATATATTTCTAGCTCTTTAATTCCTCAGAATAGTTTAAGTGAAAGTTCTACTTTTGATGAAATTATAAGTGGTATAAACTCTGGGAATTGTGCATTATTTATAGATACTTTAAATATAGCCTTTAATATAGAAGTAAAAGGTTTTAAACAAAGAAGTGTAGAGTCACCTAAAAATGAAATTGTTATTAAGGGGCCTCATGAAGCTTTTGTTGAAAATATAAGGACTAATACTTCTCTTCTTCGTAGAATTATAAATAATGAAGGTTTAATTATTGAGAACATAGAAGTTGGTAATATTACAAAAACTAAATGTGCTATATGTTATATAAAAGATATTGCTAATTCGGACTTAGTTTCAGAGGTTGAATATAGAATTAATAATTTGCAAGTTGATTCTATTCTTTCTGCTGGTGAATTAGAACAATTAATAGTAGATAGTAGTGATTTAGGACTACCTAAAGTATTATCTACTGAAAGACCTGATACTGCTTCTAGGCATTTACTGCAAGGTAGGGTTATTATTATTGTTAATGGTACTCCTTTTGCTTTAATTGTTCCTGCTACTTTAACAGACTTTTTATCTACACCAGAGGATATAAATTTAAAACCTGCATATTCTAATTTTTTAAAAGGAATACGTCTTTTAGGTGCAATAATTACCTTATTACTTCCTGGAGTTTATGTTGCAATAACAAGTTTTCATCAAGAAATATTTCCTACTGAATTACTGTTTTCTATACTCTCCGCAAGGGAAAATGTTCCGTTTCCTATAATTTTGGAAATTCTTCTTATGGAAATATCTTTTGAGCTTATTCGTGAAGCTTCTTTAAGAGTTCCTTCTCCTATTGGCTCTACTATTGGTATTGTTGGTACTTTGGTTATAGGCGAGGCAGCTGTTAGTGCAAGTATTGTTAGCCCTACTCTTATTATTATAGTTGCAATTACTGCTATTGCTTCTTCTACTATTCCAGATTACACTTTTAGTTTTCATTTAAGATTATTTAGATTTTTATTTATATTACTAGGTTTTATGGCTGGATTTTTAGGTATAAGTTTAGGACTTTTTGTATATATTTCTTTAATTACAAATATGAAGTCTTTTGGTTTAAGTACAACTATTCCTTTTGCCCCTTATGTGAAATCTAAAGGAAATAAATATTTCCTTCCTCCTATTTGGAAAAGAGAATATAGACCTACTTATTTAGACCCTAAAATTTCTAAGGATCAAGATAATATTAGTATGAAGTGGAGATACTGAATGTGTAGCTAAAGTTGCAGTTAATAGTGAATAATGAATGGTGAATAGTTTACGTTTAAATATATAATGCACATTCAGTTACTATTCACTATTCATTATTCACTATTCACTTTTCACTGCGAATTGTTAAATTCGCACTTATGGAGCAGGTAGAGGGAATCGGCGAGCCGCGTCGGGAAAACAGTCCACTGGACTGTTTTCTAATCCTCCTTTTCGATTCCTTATAAATTTTATTACAAACTAAAAAACAGTAATTTTACATTACTGCTTTTTTTGGAGCAGGTAGAGGGAATCGAACCCTCGTCATCAGCTTGGAAGGCTGAGGTAA
>CAPNDH010000037.1 GCA_948664205.1 uncultured Clostridia bacterium
AAAATGCCAATAGGAAGAAGCACAAAAGACAGAAAGAAAATGGCAGTTACGAAAAGCGGAAAAGAAGCAATAACACACTTCAAAGTACTAGGAAGATATACTACAAATAATGGCTCATATACTTTACTAGAAATAAAAATAGACACAGGAAGAACGCACCAAATAAGAGTACACATGGCAGAAATAGGTTACCCAGTAATAGGAGATAGTGTATATTCAAATGGCAAAAATGAATTCAAAGTAGAAGGCCAATGTTTACATGCACAAAAACTAGAATTTAAGCACCCAATAACAGGAAAAGAAATGAAACTAGAAGCACCGTTACCTAAATATTTTAAAGAAATTATAGAAAAGTTAGAAAATATAAATAATAATTAGAAAGAGGTTGGAAGTTAGAAGTTGGATGTTGGAAAATTAGGGTAAATACTTCGAAGAAATTGCCCTAAATCCAACTTCTAACTTCCAACCTCCAACTTCAATAAATAAAAAAGGTTTATAGGTAAAACCTACATTAAAAACCTAAATATATTATACAAGGATGAAACATATGGAAGATGAAATAAGACTTCAAAAATATCTTGCAAATAATGGAATATTATCAAGAAGAAAAGCAGAAGAAGCAATATTAGAAGGTAAAGTAAAGGTAGACGGACAAGTTATTACAGAACTTGGAACTAAAATAAACCCTTCTATTAATAAGGTAGAATATGAAGGTAATCTTGTAAAAAAAGAAGAGGAAAAGGTATATGTTTTACTAAATAAGCCAATAGGTTATGTAACAACAGTAAAAGACCAATTTAATAGAGATATAGTTACTGATTTAATAAAAGGAGTAAAAGTAAAATTACTTCCAGTAGGAAGACTTGATATGTATACATCAGGAGCCTTAATACTAACAAATGATGGGGACTTTATATACAGAGTAACACACCCAAAGCACGAAATAGAAAAAACATATAATGTAACTTTAAGAGGAATAATAGAAAATGATCAAGTAGAAGAGCTAGAAAAAGGTGTTAAAATAGAAGATTATATTACTAAACCTGCCAAAGTAAAAATATTAAAAATTGATAATGAAAAAAATATTTCAAGAATTCAAATAACAATACATGAAGGAAAAAATAGGCAAGTAAGAAAAATGTGTGAGGCAGTAGGCAAAAAAGTATTAGCACTACACAGAGCTAAAATAGGTTCTATAGATGTTAAAAATTTGAAAATTGGCGAATGGAGATATTTAAACAAGAAAGAAATAGAAAAATTATAGAAAATAAAGAATTTTGTCAAAACTTTTTGGTTGACATAGTAAATAAAAAGTGATTTAATATGCATAGGGGAATTAGAGAAATACATAAGAAAAAAATACAAGGATCAATAAATATGAATAATAAGTAGTTATAAAAGAAGCAGGAGAGAATAATACAGAAAGGAGAAAAAGATGAGCAACGAAGAAATATTAAATGAACTTCTAAAATCTACAAAAGAAATAAAAGACTCTATGAAAATGATACAAGAAGATGTAAAAAATCTAAATGATAAATATACTCAATTAGACAGAAAAGTAACTGAGCTAGATGGCAAAGTAACAAACTTAGATGGAAAAGTAACAGAATTAGACGGAAAAGTAACTGAGCTAGATGGCAAAGTAACGAACTTAGATGGAAAAGTAACTGAGCTAGATGGCAAAGTAACGAACTTAGATGGAAAAGTAACAGAATTAGACGGAAAAGTAACAAACTTAGATGGAAAAGTAACAAACTTAGATGAGAAAACAACGAGAATAGATGGATCAGTGATGATAATGGAACACGAGTATACTAAAAAAATAGACGTGATTTATGAAAATACAGTATCTTTTATGGATGCAAATATGAAAAATAGAAATGACATAGAAAAATTAGATAAAAGAGTAGAAAAATTAGAATGCATGATGCCAATTAAACCATTAAACCAAAAAGAAGCATAAAAGCTTCTTTTTTTTTCTATACTAGAAATTATTAATAATGAATAAAAACAAAAAATTAAGAAAAAATAAAATTAGGTGATGAAATATGAAAATATCTTGGATAAAATATGAAAAAGATAATAAAGATTTTAGAATAGCAGAAAGACTAGGAATGGATGTATATAGAATAGAAACTCCAGAAGAAGTAGATAACAAAATGAGTGAATTAGTAAAAGAAAATTATAAAACAATAGTACTTTCAAATGAAGTAGCAGGATTTTCAGAAGATATCATAAAAAAATATCAAAATAATAAAGATATAAATATAATTATAAGTCCCAGAAGACAAGTATAAAAATAAAAAAATAGCATATTAATATACAAATATAAAATGGCAAAGGTGAGAAAGTATTGTTAAATTACGAGAAAATAGAAAATATAGATATAAAAGAAAAGTTTATAAAAGATTTTAGTTATATATTTAACAAAGTAAAAAGTCAAAAGGAATATTCAGAATTGACATTTTTATGTGTTGGAACAGATAGAATTACAGGAGACTGTTTTGGACCATTAGTAGGTAGCAAATTAATAGAAAAATTGAAACAATGTAATTATTCAAATGTAAATGTATATGGAAGTTTAGAACAGAATTTAAGTTATGAAAATATAAACAACATTATAAAAAATATAAACAATAAATCAATAATAATAGTAATAGATGCAGCACTTTCAAAAAAAGAAAATATAGGAAAAATATTTGTATCAAATACTAAAACTGTATTGGGAAAAAGCTTAGAAAGAGAAAAAATAAAAATAGGAGATATAAGCATAAAGTCAGTAGTAGCAAAAGATTGTAAAATACCAAAATATAATTTTAAAACATTACAAAATATATCTTTAAATGTAGTAAATACATTAGCGAATATTACATCAGAAGGAATATTTGAAATAATAACAAAAATGTAAGTATAAACAAAAAATAAATGGAAAAAATCTATATAAATAGTTCACATACATAGGAGGAATTTATATGGATATACAAAATATGAAAAATATGGTAGTACTAAAAAACTTACCTTCAAATTTAATTGAAGAGGCATTTGTAGTACTGAAAGATAATGTAAAAGTACATAAAGAAGAACTAGCAGGAAATAAAAAAGAAGATAATAAGTTAAAAAGTGGAAATAAAGACTATGTTATAAAAGAAGCGGAAATGATTGTTAAAGACTATGCCTCAAAAATAGAAAATAAACAAACAAAAGTGGTAAAAGAAAAAATAAAGCTAGAAGAAAAATGCAAAAGGCTAAAATATGCAACCATATTCTTCTCAATGTTCTCATTTTTAGCAAGCATTGCACTTTTAATAAGATAAATAACAAAAAAAGAAAGCAAAATTTTTTGCTTTCTTTTTGGTTGCGGAGTTATCAATTCATACGCCAAGCCTGTATGAAGTAAGGATTTTTACCCACAAGTCGAGTATGAGTTTCCTTGATTTTTAAACGATATTTGGTATCGTAGTCCCGGCTATCAGTTTCACATTTAAAAATAAATTGTCCACCAGCTATGCCTGTCTGAAAGCTAACCAAACACTCCTTTTCAAATGATAGTACATCACCTTGCTTTACATCATAGAAATATTTTGTCATTATACATCCTCCTGATAAGTGTGAAATTCTACAAATAGTTACAATACTATTATATAAAATTTACATAAAAATGTCAAGAAAATTAAAGAAAAATTAGGGTGTCCAAATCTTTCTCAATTATCTTATTTTTCTAAATTCAAGGAATAAAAAAATTAAATAGGCATATACATTAACAAGTAAATTTGCAAAGGAAAAAAGAGGTGTTTTAATTGGAAAGAGTACTAAGCCCAGAGGAAAGAATAAGACGAGCTGAAGAAATATACAATAGAAGAAGAACGCAAAATAGAGTAAGAGTATCGACTTCTAGAGTAAATGTAAAAAAAGAAAGTAAACTTACATTATATAAAAAGCTAATTCTACAAATATTAATTTGTTTTGTACTATATTTCATATTTTATTTAATAAAAAATTCTAATTACATATTTTCAGAAGACTTTATAAGTAAAACAAGAGAGTTTTTATCA
Source organism: uncultured Clostridia bacterium (assembly GCA_948664205.1). Taxonomy (GTDB): domain Bacteria; phylum Bacillota; class Clostridia; order TANB77; family CAG-508; genus UMGS1663. The sequence goes on from CAPNDH010000037.1 coordinate 4,053, forward strand.
TATGATATAAACTTCGGAAATGCTTATAATTCAGTAATAGAGTATTATAACAACAATATAAAATCATTTTTTATAGTAGAAGATAAAAAAGAAAATGAAGAACAAAATATAATTACTAATGAAGTACAAGAAAATTTGGAAACATCAAATGAAATACAAGAAGGAGGAATAGGCGGAGGAGAAGATGAAAGCTTAGGAGAAAATGTAGAAGCAGAGCAAACAGCTACTCAGCCAGTAGTACAACTTTCACAAATGGAACTTGATGCAAAAGAAATTAAAGAAAATTATAACTTAGGTTTACCACTTGTTGGTTATACTGTAACATCAAGGTATGGTCCAAGAGAAGGAAACGAAATAGTATCATCAAATCATGGAGGCATTGATATAGGAGCAAATGAGGGAACAGCATTTGTAGCAGCTATGTCTGGAACAGTTATAGAGGCTTCTGGAGAAGGTTCATTTGGAAACCACATATATATACAATCAGGAGATGTTGTAACAATATACGCACATTGTAAAACTCTATATGTAAAAAATGGAGATATTGTAACTGCAGGACAAAAAATAGGAGAAGTTGGGCAAACAGGAAATGCAACAGGTCCACATCTTCATTTTGAAATACGAAAAGCAGGTAGAAAAGTAGATCCAGAATATGTTCTACAATTTGTGTAAAAAGGAATTTAAGTATGAAAATTAGAATCAATTTAAAAATATTTTTATTTATATTAATTTTTATTTTAACCAAACAAATAAAAGTATATGGAGTATTAATGTTATTTGCATTTATACATGAATTAGGACATATGCTAGTTGGAATATTATTAGGATTTAAACCTGACAAGCTAGAAATAATGCCATATGGAGTATCAGCCAGTTTTAATGTTAAATGTGAAGATTATAATAAAAAAATAAAAAGAGGAAATATGCTTGCTATAAAAAAGCTACTAATTGCTTTAGCAGGACCATTAACTAATTTTATAATAACGATAATTTTTTTAGTAGCAAATGTAAATTTTTTTGGAATAGAAAGAGAATTAGTAATATATAGCAATATTCTAATAGGAATATTTAACCTAATACCTATTTATCCATTAGATGGTGGAAGAGTCATAAAAAATATTTTACATATAATTGTAGGATTACAAAATTCATATGAATATACAAACCAAATATCAAAAATAACAATTTGTTTACTAACAGCAATATGTAGTATAGCAATTTTATACATCAAAAATGTAGCGTTATTACTAATACTTGCATATTTGTGGTATTTGGTTATAGTAGAGAATAAAAGGTATAATAGAAAAATACAAATACTAAATAGCTTAGAATAAAAATATTATACTGTACCTGAATTTAATTTTATGAAAAATTAAAACTCTAAAATAGAGAGTCTAACTAATTATTTAGACTCTCTATTTTGTTTTTTTATTTAGAAAAATTCAAACTAATGTCATGGGACCATCTGTCACAATTATTGTTATCTCCTAATCCACCACAACATTCTGTATTACATGTTCTACAGTGATGCCCGATTAATTCAGCTAATTCTTTTGTTTTCTGTTGAATTAATTCATCTATTGTTTGTCGAGCCTCATAATGTGCAATAATATCTCTGTAACTTTCCGTAGTATATATTCTAAGACTACAAAATGCAAATCCACGTGCCATAGGATGATTGGTAATTTGATATCCTTTTTCGTCATAGTGCAGACCTTCACTGTCAATTAGGTAACTTCCTATTTTGTTAGGATTATCATAATCTGATACTAATAAATTATTTTCAAGTCTGTTATATGTTACAACATAACGGAATCTATTGTATCCCATATCTTGCACTGTAATCCTTGGCAATCTCTCATTTAAACAGCCTGATTTAATCTGTTTTTCCATATTACTGTACTCTTCTTCTGTAACATGACAAACCATTATAGAATTTGCCTTCCGATATTGTTCATCAATAAAATCGTATAAAGACATATTTAATTCCCTATCTTCATTTTCAAGCATAACAATTATTTTACTCATAATAATATCCTCCTTGTCAATTGACTTTCATTTCGCATGGTTAATAGTTACTATTAAAACTTCTTTGATGCTTTATAAGAGATTATATAATAATTTTCATACATTCTATTATATTTTTATGTCAATGTCAACTAAAAATATTAATTTTTCTATAAAAAATTGTAAATATATTAAATAATAGTAAATTCTAATGTATCAATATGATTTGTTAGTCACATTATACTGATAATAAACCAAAATTCCTTGACATTCTAACATTTTAATGCGATAATAATGTGGTATAAAAGGAGAAATTTTAATTATGGAGATAGAAAAATTAAAGGCAATAATTGAAGCAATATTATTTGCGTGTGGAAGAGAAGTAAAAATAAATGAATTAATGTCTGCTCTAGAGCTTAGTGGAGAAGATGTATTAAATATAATAGAAAGCCTAAAAGCAGATTATGAAATGAATAATAGAGGAATTGAAATAATAAGGGTAAACGATGGTTTTCAACTAACTACTAAAAAAGAATACTATGAATACATATACCCAATTTTTGATAAAAGAAGTAAACCAAACCTAACAAATGCAGCACTAGAAACACTATCAATAGTAGCATATAACCCAAAAATAACAAGGCCAGAAATAGAAGCAATTAGGGGAGTTAACTCAGATGGAACAATGTATAAGCTATTAGAATATAACCTAATAGAAGCAGTAGGAAAAGCCGATGCTCCAGGAAGACCAACAATGTATGAAGTAACACCAGACTTTTATAGAATGTTCGGTTTCTCAAATATGGAAGAACTACCAGAACTTCCAAGATACAAATTAGATGAAAATCAACAAATAGTTATAGATGAAATAATAGAAGAAAATAAAGAGCAAGAAGAGAAAGAATTAGAAAATAGTGCTAATGAAGCACCAAAAGAAATGAAAAATGAAGAACTAAATGAGGCTCCAATGCCCGAAAGGGAAGAAGAGAAAAATAAATAGCGAAAGGGTAGGTTGGGGACGGTTCCTAATCGGAAACAAGATAGAGAATAATTAAGAGGGAAAAACAAAAATAATCTGGATAGATTAGGAACTGTCCCCAATCGGAAGCCAATAAGGAAAAACAAAAAAGGAGAGAAAACAAAAAAATGAAAAATAAAGCAATAACACCAAGAAATGAAGATTTCGCAAAATGGTATACAGATGTAGTAAAAGCTGCACGTTTAGCAGCATATTCAAATGTAAAAGGATGTGTAGTAATAGAACCAAATGGCTATGCAATATGGGAAAAAATGCAAGCAGTGCTAGATAAAATGTTTAAAGAAACAGGGCATCAAAATGTATGTATGCCAATGTTAATACCAGAAAACCTAATGAGAAAAGAAGGAGAACTAATAAATGGTTTTGCACCAGAAGTTGCATGGGTAACACAAGGAGGAGAAAAAGAGCTAGACGAAAGAATGTGTATAAGACCAACTTCAGAAACACTATTTAGTGATTACTATGCAGGAGTAGTAAATTCATATAGAGATTTACCACTAAAATATAATCAATGGTGTAGTGTATTAAGATGGGAAAAAGAAACAAGGCCATTCTTACGTTCAAGAGAATTTTTATGGCAAGAAGGTCACACAATACATGAAACTAGCCACGAGGCAGAAACAGAAACAAGACAAATGCTAGAAATATACAAGAAATTCTTTGAAGAATATTTAGCAATACCAGTAATTACAGGAAGAAAAACAGAAAAAGAAAAATTTGCAGGAGCAGAATATACATTAACAGTAGAAGCCCTAATGTATAATGGAGTATCACTTCAATCAGGAACATCACACTACTTCGGTCAAAAATTCTCTAAAGCATATGATATATCTTTTTCAAACAGAGAAAATGAGCAAGAATATGTATATCAAACATCATGGGGAGTTTCAACAAGAATGATAGGTGGGCTAATAATGGTACATAGTGATGAAGCAGGTTTAGTACTTCCACCAAAAATAGCACCAAGACAAGTAGTAATAGTACCAATAGGAGGAGCAGAAGAAGTTAAGAACTTAAGCCAAAAGGCATATAATGAACTAAAAAATGCAGGAATAAGTGTATACATAGATGACTCAGAAAAATCACCAGGCTTCAGATTTGCAGAAAGTGAAGTAAATGGAATTCCAGTAAGAATAGAAATAGGAGAAAGAGACCTAAAAGAAAACAAAATAACATTTGCACGTAGAGATACAAGAGAAAAAATGACAGAAACAGCAGATGTAGACTTTGCAAAATATGTAGAAAAACTTTTAGAAGAAATACAAAATAACCTATACAATAAAGCATTAGAAAGAAGAAATGAATTAACATATGAATGTACAAAACTAGACGAAGTAGAAAAGATAATGAACGAAAAGCCAGGTTTTGTAAAAGCAATGTGGTGTGGCGATGAAGAGTGCGAGCTAAAAATGAAAGAAATAAAAGGAACAAAATCAAGGTGTATATTAGAAAATGAAAAACCTATCCACGACAAATGTATAGTATGTGGAAAAGAAGCTAAACATTTAGTAGTTTGGGGAATACAATATTAATAAAAATGAGTCAAAAGGGACGGGGGAAATTGATGCAAAATATGTCAATTTAATCCGTCCCTTTTGACTTACTTTTTTAGTATACAATTATATTGACAAACAAGTTTACATTATATATTATTAAAATAACAAATGAAATAGGAGAAGATACTATGGAAGAAAAATTAGAAATAATGCCAATAGAACTAAACACAGATGCACACAACCACACAAGAGGCTCAGACGGAAGGCAAACAACATTTAGAGCTATGCTTAGAGCATATAATAAAGGAATTAACACAATAGCAATAACAGACCATGACAGTGTACGAGGTTTTAGAAATTTAGAAAAAGATGTGTATTCTGTAATGGGCACTATAAGAGAAGATAAATCTTATGATATTTCAAGAATATTAGAAATGTTAGAAAATATGCATATACTAAAAGGCACAGAATTAATAACTTCATATAATGGGGTTATTGTAGAAGTGTTAGGATATAACTTTGATGTTGAAAAAATGGAACAAGAAATAGCAAATTTAAAAACCAGTGTAAGAGAAAAACCATACGAAGCTTTATATAAAGGCTTTAATAAAATAATAGATGAAAAAGGTTTAAAATTTGATAAATCAGTTTTAGATGAAGCATATGAAAAAATAAAAGCAGAAGGAAAAGGAGGAGTAGTTGGTCCATTCTATAATGAGTTAATAAAGTATGAAGAAAATAAAGAACTACTAAAATATACAGATGAAAATGGAGAAGAAAAAGAAGCGGACACAATGAAATTATTTATAAATAAACATTTATATAATAAAAAATCTCCTTTATTTGTAGATATGTCAAGTACAAGACCAACCTTTAAAGATACAATAGATGCAATTCATAGAGCAGGTGGGCAAGCCTTTTTAGCACATGCAGGAAGGTACAAAGACAAAATGCCAGTAGAAGAATATATTGATGATATGATAGCAGAAGGGCTAGATGGATTAGAAGTATTTTACCCAGATCATACAGATGAATTAAGAAAATTCTTATTAGGTAAAGTAAAAGAACACGGAATTAAAGCTTCAGGTGGAAGTGACGACCACCACGCAGAAAAAGAAGGAATACAATACCAAACAGGAAGAGTAGCAGTACCAGATATTCCAGAAACAAGGTGGATTCACGATACTTGCGAAAGAGGAAAGGACTTTTTAAATGAGTCTGTAGAAATTGGAGAAGCTATAAAAGAACTAAGAGAATTAAAAGAAATTAGAAGAAAAAAAGCTAAGGAAAACAATGAACTTGACAAACAAATAAAAGAAAAACAAGAAATTTCTAGATAGGAGGCTTTAATTATGTTTGAAAAAATAAAAAATATGTTAAAAAAATTATTCAAAAAGCAAAAACTACTAGAAGAAAACATACTAAAAACAGAAGTAAAAACAAATAATTTTAAACAAGATTTAGTAGAAAATACACAAATTTATAATACACAAAAAATGTATGAACAAGGAAAAATAACAGAAGACGATATGCAAATAAGCGAAATACGAAAATTAATAAGCCTATATAAAGAGCAAATAAATATGTTAGATAGAGAAATTACAGCAAAGAAGGCAAAAATATAAGAAGAAGGAACCATTAAGGTTCCTTCTTCTTACAAACTTCGCACATATCAAATCCTGTGTCAGAAATACCGCCATAATATACTAAGTCATTTTCTTTACAATATTCCATTATAGTAGAAAACGGAATAAAATAATAATTACCCTCATAACGGTGATACATTCCATAAACATATTCTGGAGCTTTTTTGTGATCAAGGTCCCAATTTAAAGTTCCATCTTCTCTAAACTGGAAATATGATTTGTTGGAGTCTTTAATAACAGAATCTAAAATCCGCTTTTGAAGTTCAATATCTGAACATTTAATTACTGCCACAGGCTTAAAAAAAGAATTAAATAATTTATCAAACAACATAATAATGCCTCCTTTGAAATGAATATACCATAGTTACAAACTAATTATAACATATTTATGTAAATAAATCAACTGATTTGTGAGAAATTTATGTTGATTTATTAAAATGATATAATACTATAAAATAAATAATATACAAGGAGAATAAAGAATGGAAGAATATAATTTTAGTACATTTAGATGTAGAATAAATAAAAATGAAAATATAGAAAAAGAATTAATTAGAGAATTACAAAGAATAGGTATAGAAAGAAATATAACTAATTTTTGTACATTTGAAATGCATAATAATAAAGAAAGAATAAAAGTATTACTAAGTTTAGAATTTAAAGACTTCACAGTATAAATATAAATAAAAAAGAATATCGAACACAAAAAGAATTGGTGAATTCCAATTCTTTTTGTATATCTAAGATATATTTTTAATTTTTCTATAAATATTATACCAATTAAAAATTCTTATCATATTTTCACAATTCAAGTCTCTATTATTAAAGCATAAAATCTTAGTAATTTTTTCTGATTATGATATTTTATCCTCCTTTATAGCTTTTTGAAAATTTATTGAACTATGCGAATACAAAATTAACAATAACACAAATATAAACATAATTATATTTGAATTAGTATATGCCATTAAAATAAATAAAGCATAACTAATAATTCTACCAATAACTAAGGAAGTTTCAGTTGATAAAAAATATTCTACCTTATACTCTTTTTGAACCTTTTGTATATTGCATAAATCTAGCTGATTCTTATTATTTATTAAAAATACTAAATTTCTTGATATAGTTTGAAATAAATTAAACAAAACTATTGTTATAACATTACATTTAAAAATCATTAAGCATAAAGATAAAATAGTAAAATTCATAGTAATTTTTATTGCAGTTTCATAATGCTTTTCCTTAATAAATTTAGCAAATAAAATTCCAAGTATGCAAGTAATTATACTAAAGATAGAAGTAAAAACTCCTAAACTAAAACTATTAGAAAATACTTTTAATATATAAATTGTAACTATATAGGAAAAAGCACCTTCTGAATATGTTATTCCATTATAAAATAGTACTTTATATAATTGTTTAAATCTTTTATCATTTTTTGTTAATTCAAAATATTTCTTCATATTAGTTTTGTTACTTTTAGGAATATTTTTATCCTTAAAAATAAATGATAATACTATTCTAATTACTACTATTGCTAAAACTACTAACAAACTTTTTATAAAACCAGTAGCATAAATTAAACTACCAAATATTAAAGGAAATATAATTGCTAAAATAGATTGAACTGCAGTATAAGAACCATTAAATTTTGCCTTTTCTTCATTTGCAATACCATCAGATTCAAGCATATTATAAACAGAATAATAAAACCCTTCTTCTAAGCCATAAAATAGTCCAATTAAATACATATAATCTACAATTTTATCTTTTAATAAAATAATAGTTAAAAAATATACAAAATCTAATATAATTCCAATTCTCATTAAATTTATTCTATGTTTAGATTTAGCAAAATTTCTTGCTAAAAATATAACACTATAAATAGCAATTACAGCTATTAATTTATAAATTCCTAATGGAAGTATATTACTATTTGAAACATCTAAAAAGTATAATACAAAAAAGCTATCTACAAATGTTGTCAATATATTTTTTAATATTCTAAGACTAAATAAAACCTTATAATTACTCATTGCTTCCTCCAATTATTTTGTCTATTACATCTTCAACTGTGCTACATTTATTTGCAATTTTGCATTTAACAGTTTCTTCGCCACTTTCCATGCAAAAGCCATTAAAAGCTTCTAACATTTCTAAATCATTAAAACTATCTCCAACAGTATAAATATTTTTTATACTGATATTTTCTATTTTAGCAATTTCTTGTATAGCAGTATATTTATCAGTATTATAAGATATTACTTCAATAGAATTGTTTAAACCAGTAATTAAATAACTTTTTACATAGTTTTTATATTTATTATTTATAATATCATTAAAGCGCATTTGTTCTTCTTTGCTTTTACATTTAATATGTATTTTTGTTATATTATCTTCAAGTATACTAGTTCTACTTTCTAAACATTTACATACAAAAATATGCTCATCATCTACTAAATCAAATTCAGCCCTAATATTTTCTTTAGCAATATTGTTTATAGAATGATTATTTATAATGTTATGATTTTTATCTAACAAAGTGGCACCATGATTTATAATTAAATAATCATACTCAATATTAAACTTATCTAATAGTTTGGTAAAGTCATAAAAAGACCTACCAGTAGCAATAGCAAATATATTACCACTTTTTCTAAATTCTTTTACTTTTTCTATATTACTTTTCATACTTTTCTCATCAGTATGAAAAGTACCATCATAATCACTAATTAAAAATTTTTTCATAATTCGCTCCCTAAATTAATTATCTTTTAAAATATAACATAAGTCGACATTTCTGTAAATAGAAATAAAAATTATTGTGAATATGAATAATACAAAAATTTACAAAACTATTGCAAAATCTACGAATATAATTTAAAATAAAATGGTTAAATAAGATTATAAAGGAGAAAATGTAAATGGCAGATAAATTAATTA
>CAPNDH010000038.1 GCA_948664205.1 uncultured Clostridia bacterium
TCTAATACAAGAGCATTTTTAAACTCTTTAATGGAAAAAAATAATATTTCTTTTCATCCTAAATTTGATATTGTAAGTTATGCCTTAGTAAAAGATTTTGCTAAAATTGGTATGGGAATTTCTTATATTACAAAAGAATTTGCTAAAGATGAATTAGAAAATGAGCTTCTTTTTGAAATTCCCATAAAGGAAAAAATTCCAAAGAGAAGTTTAGGTATTGTTCTACCAAAAAATACTATTAATAGTTTTGCTACTGAAAAGTTTATTCAATTGATTACAAATTAGAAATGTTAGAATAAAATTATCGTAGGATTTATTTTGCCTACGATAATTTTATTCTAACTTAATGATATTATTGCTGTATTTCTTCCTGCATTTTCTCTATCTACCCTATATGAATGCAATACGTCTTTATTACATACTGTGCATATATTGCTTTCTATTATATTTTCTTTTAGCAAACCAATTTCTTCTAACATTGTTCTATTAATCAAATTTGTATCTATAAAATATTTTTGCTTTCCTTCTTTTATTTTTCCTTTTTCTATTATCTTATTATTTATATTCATATATGAAAATGTTTTTTCGAAAATATTTTTTACATCTTCATCTACTTCAAAATGGCATTTCCCTATTGCTGGACCTATACAACAAATAATATCTTTTGGCTTTGAGCCGTATTCTTCTATCATTTTCTTTACTGCTACTACTGCAATTTTTCCTACTGTTCCTTTCCAGCCTGAATGTATATTTCCTATTACATTTTTCACTGGGTCATATAGGTAAATTGGTGTGCAGTCTGCAAATCTTAAGGAAAATGATATTTCTTTTTTATTTGTTAGAAGTCCATCTACTTTATCTGGCTTTTCTTCTTCATTATTTATTATTTGTACATAATTACTATGTATTTGTTCTTTTATTTTTACTAATTTATTATAATCTAAATTTAAACTTTTATATAATCTCTTATAATTTGTACCATCATCTACTTCGTAGTTATCACTTCTTGTTGTATAACAATGTTTAACTTTATCTTTATATTCTAATAATTTTCTAAATTGCAAATATTCTATGTCTCCATCTTTAATATGTACTATATTTTCATTTGATAAATCTTTCATTAAGCTCTCCTTTCTTTTTAATATATATTACTATATTATTTTGTATATTTCAATATTTTGTTATTTTCTGATTGACAAATGTTGGAAAATATTGTATATTATATTTAGCAATGAAAATTGCTAAAAAAGTTGCTCATGGCGAAATGAACTCCCCTAGTGTTCGGACTAGGGGAGTTTCCTTATTTGTCAAATTCTTTAAGTATTAGGTACACAATTGTCAATGCTATTATCTTTAGTATTCTACTCATGGCAATTACCTCCTTTCTACCTTTTCGGTAAAAGGTGGCTTTATTATACATTATGTATATTTACTTTTCTATACCTTCGACAAAAGTTCTTATTATTTGACATTTTTTATTTTTTCCAACACTTCCTCTTTTTCCATTTTCGAAATATAGTTATAATTGTTACTATTTTGCCCTACATCAAATTGGCAAATAGATTTATACTCGCAATAATCACAAGGTTTTTTCTTTGTTTTTGTATTGTAATATGGTTTTAAGCTTATATCTCCACTTAATATTTCTTCTGAAATCTCCTTTATTATTTTTGCAGTATATTTTTGTAAATCTTCGAATTGCTCTTTTGTTACTGCATTTGACTTTTTGCTTAAATTTCCTTCTTTATCTATATATGCTGGAATTATGTTTGATGCCCCCGATTCTAGCTTCTTATCCATCATTTTTACAACTTTTACATCTGCTAAAATTATTCCATTCATTTTAAATTTTTTCTTTAGCTCTATTTCTATTTGCTCATCTGTCATATATTTGTCAGATTTAATTATTGGGTCTATTAAGCTAAAATATAATACCCCTGCTGGTAGCATTTCTTCTATTTTACAAGTTGCATCTAAGTATGTTAATAATTGAAGTTGTAAGCCTGCATATACTTCATTTAAGTCAATATTTTTTACTGAAGACTTATAGTCTATTATTCTTATATAGTTTCCATCTACTGCTTTTGCTAAATCTACTCTATCAATTTTTCCAGTTATTTCTACTCTTTTTCCATCTTCTAATTGCAACCTTATTGGCTCATATGATTTGCCTTTTTTAAATTCTAGCTCATTTCCAAACACTTCAAAATCGCTATCTTTTAGACTTTCTAAAATATATTTCATAGATTTTAAAATTACTCTTTTTAATCTTCTTGTTAATACTTTGTATTTATCTGTACTTGTAAAAATATAGTTTTTCGTAATTTTTAGCTTTTCTTCTATTATTTCATTTATAATCTCTTCTGTTTGTTCTTCTGATATTTCTTTTATACTTATTTGTTTTTGCCTTACTATATTAAAGAAATTATCTATCACTTCATGCATAAAGTTACCTGTATCTACCATTTGTACTTTAAAATTGTCGCTTTCATGTACTTTTAACCCATATTTTAGGTAGTATGAAAATGGGCAAGATTTATATTGTTCTAGTCTTGATACTGTTGTATTTAGGGTGTTTCCATATAACTTTTCTATATTTTCTTTTGATATATTTTCTGGCTTATTTGTATAATTTAATGCTTTTATCGCACCTTCTAATTTATATTTCCATTCCTCATCTTGTGAGAAATATTTATATACTACTAACCAAATATCGGAAAACGTTTCTTCTTCTTTCCATTTCCTTAATTTTTCTATTAACATATCAAAAGCTTGTGATTTATTAATAATTTCTTCTTTAATGTATACCATATCACTTTGTTCTACTAGGTTAGGTAAAAGCCTTTTTATTTTTGTTATTAATATTGAAGGTCTTAATGTTCCTCCATCTAAATTTGAAGATGTATATGATAAAAATAATTTCTCTTCTGATGTTGTAAACGCCTTATATATTGCGAAGTTATCTTCATATAGCATTTCTAATGTACCTTTTGCTAGTTCTATTCCTTTTTCTTTTAGTTTTTCTCTATCTTTATCACCTAAAAAGCCTTCATTTTTATTAACACTTGGAAATGCTCCATCATTCATTCCTAATATGAATACTGCTTTTACTTTGTGGGTTCTACTTCTTTCAATATCTCCTACTATTACTTGGTCCTGTGTTTGTGGTATTCTTCCTAATCCACTTGCCCTTAAGCCTACCATAATTAAACTCATATATTTTTCAAAACCAATTTTTTCTTCACCAAATATTAAAATTAGTTCATCTAAAACTTCGAGCATAATATCCCAGGCAAGCTCTTGTTCATTTGAAATTTCAATATAATTTTGTTCTTCTAGTTTTTCCTTCTTTTCTATTAATATTTTATCTATTTCATTTTCTATTAAAAACTCATATAGCTTTTTAGTAATACTACTTACTGTTTTATTTTTATTTATTTCTTCTCTTAATTTTATAAGTGGAGTAACTATTTGGTTTCTTAAAACTTGTATTCTTTCTATTTTTTCTTTATTTTCTTCTGTTATTTCTTCAAAGCTCCACTCTCCTACATACCATTTAGAGCCTTTTATTCCCCATTTTTTGCAATAATTTTCTAGCATATAAATGTCGTCATTATCTATTTTTACAAAACCTGTTTTTATATAATTTATAACAGAATCATAAGACCAGCTTTTTGCATATATATCTAGTAAGCTGATTATATATTTCATAAATATATTTTGGCTTAGTTCTTTCTTTTCGTCTATAAATACTGGTATATTGTAGTTTGCAAATATGGCTTTTATTAAATTTGCATAATTTGATAAATCTTTAGTAATTATTGATATTTCTTTATATCTATAATTTTCATTTTTTACAAGTTTTATAATTTCTTTTGCTACATTTTCTATTTCTGAATATTGATTTGATGCCAAAAACAAATTAATATTTTTTACTTCTTCTTTATATGTATTATATGGTATAGTATATAAGCTTTTTTCTATGTGCTCTAATTCTGCTGATTTATACCTATATGCTTTTTCTAAAAATACTGTTTTTTCACATTCTATATTATTTTTTCTTGCTAAATATAATAATTTATCTGCTGTTTGTTTGTTTGTATAAAATACATCTGTATCTGGATTTGTTCCTAAATCTAAATTATCGGTTGTAACTGTTATGGTTATTTGCTTTGCTGTTTTTAATAATATTTCAATTAATTTGTATTCTTGTTTTGTATAACCTGTAAATTCATCTATATAAATTATACAGTCTTTAAACATATCTGTTTTTTCTAAATTGTTTGCAAGTATTGTAAGTATATCGTTTTCGTCTAGCAATTTACCGCTTATTTTTTCTTCAAATTTTTCATAAATTAAACTTAAGTCCTTTAATTTCTCTTTTAAATATTTATCTTCTTCCGTTTTAGTTACTTCTTTTAAATTTTCTACTGTTACGCTATGCTTTTTAAATTCTGTTAATGCTGTATCTATTAAATCTATATTTTGTTCTGATTTTCCTAAAAACTTTAAGTTCTTTTTATTCTCCATTAATATGCTATAAATAAGCATAGCTTTTCCACTTTTTGATAAGCTTTCGTTAATAGTTTTTCCTACTTCTTGTTCTACCCTATGTGCCATACGCTTAAATGTTAGTACTTCTGCATTTAATATTGCCCCATTTGGTGCTTTGTCTATTAATTTCTTTTCAACAGAATAAGAGAACTGTTCTGGTGTTATTATATATATTTTATTTTTATTATCTATTTTTTCTATTGTTTCATTTAAGCAAAACTCGCTTTTACCGTGTTCCGCTTCTACCACAAATTAACCTTAAGCTCATTTTTTACTCCTTTAATGTAACAATATAAATGTCACATAATAAATTGAATTATATTAATGTCATTATTATAACATATTTTTTTATAAAACCACTATCTTTTTCAAAAAAAATATGTTATAATGCATATACTTGCTAGTAAATCTAGCTTTAAATTTTTATTCTCCTATTTTAGGTTTATATATATTGGCAACTGTTGTAAAATTAATATTTTAAGGAGGTACTCGTATGTTAAATTATTTGGCTTTGTTAAAGGTAGACAGACCACGTCTTTGGTCTCAATGGCATTCAGGTTCAACCGCAAGTTACTTTAAAAGTCCTATTAGTTCTAACAAAGAGGATGTTGAAGATTGGATTAAAAATGAATTAAAAAAATATCCTGATGCTAGTATTAATGAGTTTATAGATGAAAAAGAGTATCTAATATATCATACTATTATAGCATTCGATGTTGAGCAAAGTAGCAATGTTGATACGTTTCTTGAACATTTTTATTAATTATTAAAATAAAAAGGAGTTCCTAAATTTTTAGGCGCTCCTTTTTGTTGCGGTCTTAGGCTTCTCGTTTCCAGTAGAATAGGTATTGTTGGGCTATTCCTGCTAAATTTCCGAATTTTTCTTTTGCTATTTTTTCTATTTGTGTTTTATTTACTTTTGTTTCGTCTTCATTTTGTATGTATAGTTCATTTATTACACGCCTTACCCATACGTCTATTGGGAAGGCTTCCCATCTTTTTAGAGTAGAAAATAATAGTATGCAGTCTGCTACTTTTGGACCTACACCTGATAAGGTAAGTAGTGTTTCTCTTACTTTATTAAAATTTTCTTCTTGTTCTAAAACTTCTAAATTTACCTTTTTTTCTAATATCATATGTGTTGTTTCATATACTCGTATATCTCTAAATCCTAACCCTAAACTTCTTAAATCTTCTACAGTTGCATTCGATAGTTGCTCTATTGTTGGAAATGTATAGTAACTTTTTTCGTTGTATACAATTTCATTACCATATTTTTTTGATATTCTTTCAATTATTCCTTTTATTCTTGGTATATTATTATTTGCTGATATTATAAATGATATTATTGTTTCCCATAGATCTTGATTTAATATTCTTATTCCACTTCCATATTCTATACTTTTTTTCATATGTTCATCTATTCTTGAAAGCCTGTCTTTTATTTTTTCATAATCTCTATCTAAATCAAAATACTTTTTGCAAGTAGTTTCTATATCTTTTTCACATATACCTTTAAATATTACATCTTTTCCTCGTTTAGAAACATTTATTACATTATTACCAAATACACCTGTATAACTACCATCTATTTCTTTATTCCACCTAAAACATTGACCACAGTCAAATATGTCTTTTAATTCAAATGATTCTGCATTTTTTAAAATATATTGTTGTTCTTTCATTTTTTCACTACCTTTTATATTAGTCTTATAATTATAGTCTACATTATTTTAGCATTTTTTTCAATATATTTGTATTTTTTTGTTTTCTACCTTATATAATTTTTCTAAAAGTATTTACTTTTTATGTAAAATGTTATATAATTCGCTTGTTACCAGTAATTAGATTATTTTTGAAAGGAGAATTCACCTATGCAAAAAAAAGAAAATATTTTAGAAGTCGCTCGGAGAATTACTGAGCTTGAAGAACAATTAAAAACTATTACTGAATTGAAAGAAAAAGCTTTTACTCCTTGCAATCCTAATACTTATTATAAAATTGATCAATTGCCTGACTTTCTTGTTGCATGGTCAAAGCTTGCTAGTTGGACTCATTATAAAGAAGAACGTTATGGTAGACTTACTATTAAAAACTATAATGATTTATCTGCTAGATTCAATTTACTTATTAATGCTCATATAAATCGTACAGAATTTTGTAACTCGAAATCAATTGTAGAAGCTTGTGAAGCTGTAAATAATTATATTGGCGAATTAGCAAAAGAGATTTTAAGTCAGAGAAAAAAACTTGATACACTTTATAATCAGTTTGCCAAAAATACTGAGCAATATAGTTTTATTTTCAAAGAAGCTGAAGTTAAGCGGATAATTGTAAGTAAGCTTTTGTTTTCTTGATTTCACTTTAAAATGCAGAGAAGATTTTTCCTTCTCTGCATTTATTTTACTCTCTAAGGGTTGTCCCAAATTGAGAAAATAGGACAATTGGGGACTGGGACAATTGGGGACTGTCCCTAATTGTCCTATTCTCTTTTAAACCCAATTCCATATGCTTCACGTGCATTTGAAATTACTATGAAAGAGTTTTTGTCTATTCTTTTACATATTTGTTTTATTCTTATTGTTTCATTTCTTGAACTTATGCACCATAACATCATCTTTTCTTCATTTGTGTACATTCCTTTTGCTTGTAAACCTGTTACTCCTCTTCTCACATTTTCTTCAATCTCATTTGATATTTCTTCATATTTATCTGATACTATAAATATCATTTTTGTAAAGTATACACCTTCAAATATTATATCTAACATTTTACCCATTAAATATATTGTTATTGCTGAATATAATCCTATTTCAATATCTCTTAGGAAGAATACATTTAATGAGACTATTACTATGTCTATAATTACAATTAAGTTACTTGTTCTATAATATGGTTTAAATGACTTTATTACATATGATAGTAAGTCTGTTCCCCCTGTTGAGCTTGAGCCTTTTAATACTAAGCTCATTCCTATTCCCATTATTATTCCACCATATATACAACCTAATATTCTATCTTGTGTTAAAGGTTTAAATTTATCGAATATGTCTATAAATATTGATAAAAATATTGTGCCTAATATTCCTTTTATTAAAAATTCTTTTCCTATTCTAAAATAGCTTAATATAAATAGTGGAATATTAAGTACAAATATTACTGTTCCTACTGGCCATTTTAACAAATAATATGTTATTGTTGCAATACCTGTAAAACCTCCAGATGATAATTGATTTGGTAGCAAAAAAAATGACGTTGATATAGCCATTATTGCACAGCCTATAATCAATAGTATAAAATCATATATATACTTTTTTAATTTTATTTTTTTATTTATTTCCACATATTCCATAATAATCTCCCTTTATAAGTATTTGTTATTATTGGAATTTTTATGCAAAAGAAATAAAACAAAAAATAAGCAATTAAAAATGGAGCTTTTGCTCCATTTTTAATTGCTTATTTTTTGTTTTTCTTCTATTATATCATCATATGTTTTTTCTATTGTTATTTCAAATTTTCCATTTTTTATTGTTTCATCTGCTTTAACTATTACGTCTACTTCGTATGTCTCTTTTAATTTTTCTATATTTTCTTTTTTGTGTCCTATTATATTATTTATATCTTCTGGGTTTGCTCTTATTTCTACTTCTTTTACTTTGGTATTAAATTTCTTTATTTTATATACTATTGCGTCATACCACATTTCGCCTTCTACTAATTGCCTAAATGCTGGGTGGTATGGGCCTGCTACTACTTCACTGTTTTTACTTCCTGGCTCACATATTTCGTCTGTATTTTGAAGTCCTATTCTTATTATTTTTATTTTCTTTTTATTAAATAAGTTTGCTACTTCTTTTGAACGTTCTACTGCTTGTACTACTGTTAATGGTGTATATTCTCCATTATTATACTGTTCTTCTAGTTTTGTTCCTTTTATTACTAATACTGGATATATTCTTACTATTTTTGGTTTTAATTTTATTAATGCTTTTGCTGTGTTTATTTCATCTAATGCTGTGCTTTCTGGAAGTCCTACCATCATTTGATGCCCAAGTATAAAACCATATCTATTAATTAGTTTTGATGCTTTTTTTACATCTTCAAAGGTATGACCTCTTTCTGCTTTTTTTAGTATATAATTATTTGCAGATTGTACACCTAGTTCTATTGTTTTTACATTATATTTTTTTAACATTTTTAGAATATCTTTGTCTATTGCATCTGGTCTTGTAGAAATACGTATGCTATTTACTAGACCTTTTTGTATATATTCATTTGCAGTTTCTAATAGTTCTTTTTGTAATTCTATATCTATTGCTGTAAAGCTTCCTCCAAAAAAGGCTACTTCTACTAGTTTATTATCGTCTTTAAAATTTTCTAAGTAATATTCTATTGTTTTTCGTACATCTTGTGCTCTTACTTGCTTCTGTTCTCCACTTATTTTTACTTGATTGCAAAATACACAAGCATGTGGGCAACCTAAATGTGGTACAAATATTGGTATAATGTATTCTTTTTTCATATTTTTTCTCCTTTCTCTATAATCTATTTCTATCTTAGACATATTTTATTTAAGTCATTTCTTCGAAGAACGGACGATTACTAATCGCCCCTACAATTCTTTTAAATTTTTCTATATTTTATAGTTCTTCCTATTTTTTCAAAGTTAACGATCTATACAGTGTTTTAATTATTTAGAGCCTTTTTTGCTGCTTCCATTTCGGCTAGCTTTTTTGTTTTTCCTTCGCCTGTTTCTAATATTTTTCCATTGCAACTTACTCTAGCTGTGAATTTTTTATCGTGGTCTGGTCCTTCTTCTTTTATTATTTCATATTTTATATGAACTTCTCCATGCTCTTGAAGTTTCTCTTGCAATACTGTTTTATAGTCTTTTTGTCCTACATTTTTACTAGCTAATTCTGCTTCTTCTTTTAAATTTTCTACTATAAACCTTTCTGCTTCTTCTAATCCTGCATCAAAATATATAGCTGCTATTACGGCTTCTACACTATCTGCCATTATTGCTGGTCTTGCTTCTTTATGACAGGCAAGTTCACTTTTTCCTAAGAATAAGAAATCACTAAAATTATGCTTTTTTGCAATTTTATATAAGCTTTCTTCACATACTATTGTAGCTCTAACTTTAGTCATTTCTCCTTCTGATAGTTTTGGAAAATTATTGTATAAATATTTACTAGATATGAACTCTAAAATACTATCTCCTAAAAACTCTAATTTTTCATTACTTTGAACATGTTTTTCATATGCATATGAAGTATGTGTTAGTGCATTTTCTAGTAAATGTTTATTTTTGAATGTGTATCCAATATTTTTCTCTAATTTTTCTAAATTCATCTTTTCACCTTCTTTCATATTCATATTATATAATATTATTTAAAAAATTAAAAGGTTTTTTAAAAAGAAACTTTCTACTTATATACGACAAATTTCGACTGCATTTGATATTTAATTTGACATATATTATAAATATAAGTTCAAAGTAAGATATATAGTAGGAGGTATTAAATGAGCAAATTATACACAGAATATTTAAAGTTAAAAAATATAGATAGTACTAAATTATATCTTTTTAAAAGTGGCATATTTTATATTGCATTAGAAGAGGATTCTAAAAAGCTTTCTGAGTTATTTTCCTTTAAATTAACCAACCTAAATGAAACTATAACAAAATGTGGCTTTCCACAAAAAAGATTAGAATTTTATGTTGAAAAATTAAATTCTTTAAACATATCTTTTGAAATAATAGATTTAAATTATTCTAAAATAGATAATTATTCTGATTATTTAAATAATAATAAAATTAAAAATATTATTAGGTCCATTCTAGATATTGATATGGATGACATTAGCTTTAGAGAAGCTTTTGATTTTTTATATAAAACTAAAAAAGAAATTGAGCAAATATATAATAATTAAATAATATATCTTACTTTGACTTACTTAATTATTTCTATTTGCTCTACTTTAACCTTTAATTGATTATTTATTGAAACTATTCTCCCTGATACTATTATTTCATCTTTTACATTTAATTTTCTATACATATAATCAGCTATATCATCAAAACCGATATATCATTATTTGTGATTTATTTTGTAATAGTATATCTCCTATCGCAATTGATATATTTTTACAATTATTTTGAAAGTATTTTTTTACATCCATTTTCAATATATAATATTCATTCCATATGTTTGTACAATGTTTCATTGCATCTTGCACTTCTATACAAGCCTTATGCATTCCTCTTTCTTTTATGCATGCATATGACGTTTGAATAAACTGAGGTACAAAAGCCTCATATAAAAAGCTATCTACTAACCATCTATGTACTATTCTATCCATATATTTAGATTTTTGTATTTTTCTTAGTTTTGGCTCATGTATATAAAATACTTGGTATCCTCCATGCTTATATGTTAAGTTTTTTAACTCTTCATATAAATATTTAATATATTCTTCTTGTTTTAAATTAAAAAGTATTATATCCTTCTTTAAACTTTTATTTTTTCTACTTTCAATATGTGCTTTCATTAAATTTTCATATGTTAGCATTTCATCATATTTATTTCTTATTGTTTTTGGCATAATACTTTACTAATCCTCCAATAATTTTTCCCATTTCATAAATATGCTCTATTATATAATTAAATCTTCTTTCATCTATCCACCTATTTTTATACATAATTCTAAGTAAAATTCTTTGGCTATTTAATCTAGCATCTATTTTATTTATATACATTAATTTTTCTTCATCTGGAATTTTACTAAGTAATAGTATTTCCTCTAACATATTATACATTGAACTCTTATATTCATTTCCTATGTTAAATTTTTCTGTACGTGGTAACTTCATTATAAGTTCTAACATATAAGCAATATATTGTTCTGATTTTGGTATCAGTGTAAGTTCTTTTTTTATTTCTCCCATATCTTATTCCTTTGTATTTTATTAAAGGTTGAAAAATTTAATTTTCAACCTTTTAGTTTTTACCCATATTTTACTGCTCTATTATTTAAATGCATCGCCTGTAAGCGTTCAGTTCTACTCAAGGCAAAGTGCGACATGAAAGCCGTTGAGAGTGCTGGTAGGAGGCGCGCAATTGTAAGCACGGTAACAGGCAGGGTAAGCGGCATACTCATTGCTAAAGCTACCACCACGAAGCATATATGTGTTGTATAATGAGCTTGATGTATATGATATATTTGAAGCGTAAGATGCTTCATTAGTCCACTCCCATAAATTTCCTGATACATCATATATGTTCATTTTCTTTGCTTGCTCTGTACTTCCTGTTGTTAATAGTACATAACTACTTTTTAAATTTGCTGTTGTTAATCCTTCTGTTGTTGGCACTTTTTTAAAAGCTTCTGTTACTCCTGATGAATTTACCTTTGCATATGCTCCTCGTAAATTCGTAAGTGAAGTATTAGTATAATTTCCCCACTGTGATTCTGCTACTCCTGTTCCTTCTACATTTGTTCCTCTATCTTTTAAATATTTACACATCATATCCCACTGAGTTCCTGTTACTAGTGTGCTTTTTACATAGGCATTTTCTTTATACATTCGTCCACTCATTTCTACTGCTGTATAATAATCTGCATGATAATATGGTACACTATTGGCTTTACTTATTACATTTCCACTTGCTTTATTTTCTCCTGTTCCTACTGTACTACCTTCTTGCCTTGCTGTAAAATCATAATTTTGCCATGTCCAACTATCTTTTATTGAGCTTTGTGTCGCTACTGCATTTGTTAATCTTTTTCCTCCTGTAAATTCTACACTATCTGTAAATTCTGCTATTTCACCTTCGGTATTATTTAATGTTGCTACTCCTGCTTCATATCTTCCTATCCAAAAGCCTCCATATTTTTTTATTTTATTGTATTCTTCCCTTGAAGTTTCTCTATCCCATTGTGCATTCCAATTGCTTGCATTTTTTCCGTTTTTGCCCCATACTATTTTTCTATATTCATTTGCATTACATGGTATCCATACAAATTGATTTCCTACTAGTTTTACTGCGTCTTCATGTGAAGTCATATCTTTTTTTGTTGTTTCATATCCGTCTGCTTTGTTATCTGATATTACTATTCCTGTATCTATATCTCCTCCTACATAGTAAAATCCTTCTGGTACTGGTACTGTTACTCCTTTTCCTCCTGATACTGCATATACGTTAGTTGACACAGTCATTTTTTTTACTACTTTTCCATCTTCTGTACTTACATAATTTGGCGATATTGTTACCCATCCACTTGGAATTTTTACCTTTGTTCCTGCTTCTGTTTCTAGTGTGTTCTCTGGTTCATTTCCTCTATTTAACTGGGCATATAATTCATTTAATTGTTTTTCTTCTTTTTCTGCTTCTGTTAAATATTTATCTCTTGCTTCTTTTGCTCTTCTAAATATTCCATTTTCTCCTAAGCTTAAATTTACTGCTACTCCTGCTAATATTATTAGTATTATTATTGTTATTACTAGTGAAATTAATGTTATTGCTTTTTCTTTTCTCATTTGTT
>CAPNDH010000039.1 GCA_948664205.1 uncultured Clostridia bacterium
AAATAATATTTACTATAAAATATAAAAAAAGGAGGAAATTTTTTATGAAAAAAATAGTAAATATAATTGCAATTTTTCTTGTTTTATTTTTACTAACATTTACAATTAATATCTATGCAGCAACTTTAGACAACTTAGATATTACAACAAATAAAACAACAGTACATCCAGGAGAAACAGTAACTTTAAATATATCTTTTGGTAGAGAAATGGGTTCATATGATGTAAATGTAGATTACGATGATAATCTATTACAATACGTAAGTGTAGATGGAGGTATAGCAAATAATACAGGTTCAAAAGTATTAGTATCATATTTTTATAATGCAGCTCAAGATGCTGCACCACGTACTAGTATGAGCATAACCTTTAAAGCAAAAGAAGGAATAATAACTACAAATCCAACTGATTTAAGTATTACATTAACAGGTCTAGGAACACCAGATGCTACTTCTATAGATGATATCACAGTGCCTATTGTTAAAAATTTAATAGTAGAACCAGTATATGTAGATTATGATATTGCTCTTAACTATACAGGAGAAATAATACCAAAAGAAGAAAAAGATATGGAAATAATTATATCAAGCAGTATGGGTAAAAGTTATGAGCACACAAGAATAATAGCAGAAGCTACAACTCCAAATGGAGAAAGTGTAAAACTTCTTGCAACAGATAGCCAAAATTTAGAACATGATATTATTCAAAGTGGATGGGGAACTGCTGATGGAGATAGCATAGGTGGAAAAGACGTAGTTAAAAAATTGCAGGCAAGAGGTCTATTTAGTGGTTATGGAGATTATTCTATTACATTAAAATTAATAGATAGAGAAAATTCAGATGCTGTAATTGCAAGTAAAACTTTTACAATTGCAGTAAAAGAAAAACCAGCCGAAGTAGTACCACCAGCTGAAGAACAAGAGCCACCAACAACAGAAAATAATAAGCCAACACAAACTCCAAGTACACTACCAAAAACAGGTAATACAATATATTTAAGTATATTACCAATAGTCGCAATATTAATAGTAACATATGTAGTATTAAGGAAGAAAAAATAACAGTTGTATATATTGATTGTAGGGGTCGCTGTTCCAGCGACCCGCTTAAATGATTTGCTAAAAAATAGTATTGTAGGGGCGATTATCAATCGCCCCTACATATAAAAAATACAGTTCTAAGGTTTATAGGAGGCAAAAATGGGAAAAAGAAAATTGAGAAGGGAAAAGAAAAAAGACAAAGTAAAAAGTAAAATTAGAATTGCTATTTTAGGAATTCTTTTTTGTATTACCTTTTATGTTGGAATTGGTATTTATAAAGAAAATAAAATTAAATTAGTAGAAGAAAATAAACCATTAGTAGAAAAAGTAGCAGAAGAAATACCAATTGTGCCAGTTGTTCCAGTAGAAACAGAAATTTTGCCAAAAACATATATGGGTTATGAAGTTATAGCAAAATTAGAAATTCCAAAAATAAATTTAGAAACTAATGTATTAAAAGATTATACTGCTGATGGAATGAAAGTATGTTCTTCAAAATTTTTTGGACCAGAACCCAATAGGGTAGGAAACTTCTGTATTGCAGGACACAATTATGACCAAGAGAATATGTTTAATCATTTAATTAATTTAGAAAAAGGAGATGAACTATATTTAACTGATAATAAAAATGGAAAACTTAATTATACAATATATGATATATATAGAGTAAAACCTCAAAATACAGCACCAATAGGGCAAGAAACTAATGGAAATAGAATAGTTACTTTAATTACATGTGTTAATTATTCAAGAAGTAGACTTATAGTACAAGCAATTGCAAATAATTAAAAGAGGAAAGATTTGGACGCGTCCCAAATCTTTCCTCTTTTATCGCATATTTTCATATTTGAAGGGAAGAATATAACAAGAAACTACCTAAGAAATACAAATTAAAAGGAGAGAAAAAAATTTTAATGAAATATATAAAAATTTTACTTATAATAATAGGAATTTTATTTTTAAATGCTTTCATAAACATATCATATAGTGCTGATAAACGAGATGGGATAGAGAGTTTTCCAGATAGCTATAAACCATATTTGTATGAACTACAAAAAAATCATCCAAATTGGAGATTTGTTTCATTATATACAAACTTAGATTGGAATTATGTTATAAATAGTGAAAATGTATTTGGAAAAAATTTAGTACCAAAGTCATATTCTGATAGATGGAAAAATACTAAACCAGGAGAGTATAATGTTGAAGTAGACTCAGGATGGGTTGATTGTTCAAGAAGGTCTTTAGAATATACTATGGACCCTAGAAACTTTTTAAATGAAGTTCGAGTTTTCCAATTTGAGGCACTTTCTTATGATGAAAAAACAAATAATATAGATGGAATTGAAAAAATATTATATGGGACTGAATTTTATAATAGAATAGTAGATTATGTCACAAGTTCAGGAAATGTAATAACCATGAATAGCAAATATTCAGACCTTATATTGTCAGCTGGAAAAACATCAAAAGTTTCTACTTATCATTTAGCTTCAAGAATAAAACAAGAGGTAGGACCTTTCTTATCACATAGTTCTATTAGTGGAAGGGTAGCAGGTTTTGAAGGATTATACAATTTTTACAATATAGGAGCAACAAGCTCGGCAGAGCCTATGGGAGCTATAAAGAATGGACTTAGGTATGCACGAGATGGAAAAGGTGCTAGTGAAGCTACTAAAGCTAAATATTTAATTCCGTGGGATAATAAAGAAAAATCCATTACTGGTGGTGGAATTTTTATAGGTTCTAGCTATATTAATGTAGGACAAGACACTTTATATTTGCAAAAATTCCATGTAACCTCTAATATAGGAGGAGAACTTTTTTGGCATCAATATATGACAAATGTATTAGCACCATATAGTGAGTCTAGGTCTATTTATAATGGGTATAATAATACTGGAATATTAGGGAATAGTATGACTTTTATTATACCTGTTTATAATAATATGCCACAGATGAGCACACAAAACCCTAATATTTTAGAAAGTGATTATTCAGAAGATAATACAAAAGTATATGCAGATGTAACAAATACTCTAAATGTACGTTCAGGCCCATCAACCTCTTATGAGCTATTAACAAAGGTAGATAGAAATGTAGTAATGACAAGAATTGCAAAAGGAAGGCAATCCCGGAGAATTATGGGATAGGGTAGTTCTCCCAAACCGGAATTATGGGGTATGTATTTCAAAACTATTTAAAAGAAATGCCAACCGTACAAATAGAAAAAATAAATGTCTCTAGCGATAAAACAGAGCTTAAAAAGGGTGAAAGTATAAAGTTAAAAGTAGAAATATTACCAGATGAAGCAAAAGAGCATGAAATAGAATACACTTCAAGTAATCCTAAGGTAGCTACAGTAGACAGTGTAGGAAATATAATAGCACAAAAGTCTGGAACTACTACTATTACAGTAAAAGCAAAAGAAAATGATGTGAAGAGTGAAATTCAAATTAAAGTATATACACCAGTAACAGGAATAGAACTAACAAATGAAAATTTAGTTATGCAAGAAGGTGATAGTTTTGCTATAACACCTATTGTACTTCCAACAGATGCAGATAATAAAAAAGTAACATACTCAACAGAAAATGAACAAATTGCTACAATAGATAGTAATGGAAAAATAGTAGCAGTTAAAGAGGGAAAAACTACAATAAATGTAACAACTGAGGAGGGTGGCTTTAAAGGTAAAATAGAGGTAATGGTAGTAAAAAAACTAGGTGAAGATGAAATTACTTTTGATGAAAGCTTAAAGGTAGTACAAAATGAAATAACAGGCTGGGATATAGAAAGACTAAAAGTAGAAGATATAAAAGAAAAAATACAAACTTCATATAATATTAAAATATATGACTATAAAGGAAATGAATTAACAGATGGGCAAATAGTTGGAACTGGAAGTAAAATTAGAATAGTAGATAACAACGATGTTATAAAAATGGAGTATTATATAATAATTTATGGAGATATAAATGGAGATGGCAAAATAAATAGTTTAGACTTATTAGTACTTCAAAGGCATATACTAGAAATAGAAAGACTAAATGGAACATTTTTAAAAGCTCGGAAATATAAACAAAAACGGACAAAATCCTACTTCACTAGATTTATTAATTATACAAAGACATATATTGACATTGAAACTAATAGAGCAAAGGTAGATTGGGGACGGTTCGTAATCGTAAACAAGATAGAGAAGAATTTAAAGCCAAAAAGCAAAAATAATCTGGCTAGATTAGGAACTGTCCCCAATCGGAAGCTAACAGGTAAAAACTTAAAAATAATAAAATTTTTAATTCATTGTAGGGGCGACTATTTCTTAGCTCTTCGAACGATAGTTAAGTTAGCCGTTAGGAATGAAATGACTTTACGGATAACTTATGCGTAGTAATGCGAAGAAGAGTTAGAGATAAGTTATACGTTAGTGTAGTCGTCCGCTCTCCAACGCCTTACTAAAAAGAAAGAAGGAAAATATGAAAAAAATTAAAAATATAATAATATTATTAACATTAATTATAATATCACTATTAATAAATAATATTTCTTTTGCTCAACCTCAAATTCAAATAATTTCAAACAAACAAACAATAAAAAAAGACGAAGAAATTAATATAAAACTGCAAATTGCAGATACACCAATTGCAGCATGCACACTTGAAATATACTTTGATACATCAAGATTAGAATATATAAATGGACCCGAAAATTCAAACTATTCCAACAATAGAATAATTTACACATGGGTAAGTAGCACAGGGAAAAATCAGCAAGGTATAGAAACAGAAGCCTTTCAATTTAAAGTTTTACAAGAAGAAAACACTAATATTGCAGTTTTTGGAGAATTCTATAATGAACAAGGTGAGAAAGTAGAAATAGAAAATAGTAACATAGAACTAAAAGTCAAAGAATACGAAAGTAATATAAATCAAATAACAGATAATATAGAACAAACTCGGAGCAAGTAATTCAGCTAATTTAAGTATACTAAGGTTAGACCATGAAGGAATTAGCCCAGAGTTTCAAAAAGATGTAAAAGAATACTATTTTATAGCAGATACCACAATAGAAAATTTAGAAGTAACAGCAATTCCAGAAAATCCAAATGCTACAGTTACAGTAACAGGAAATAGAAATTTAAAAATAGGTAAAAATCTAATCGAAATACATGTTATATCAGAAGATAAAACAAAAGAGGAAACCTATAAAATATATGTAACAAAAACCACAAATGTAGAACTAGCAAATGCAAACTTAGAAATCCTTGCAGTAAGAGAAGAATTCTTAAATCCAGAGTTTGACCATAATATAACCAATTATAAGGTAGAAATACCAAATCAAACGGAAAAAATAGAAATACTAGCAATACCACAAAGCCAGAAAGCAACTGTATCAATTATAGGAAATAATGAAATGAAGGTTGGAAATAATGCTATTCAAATAAATGTAATAGCAGAAGATGGAATAACAAATAAAAAATATGAATTAATAGTGCACAGAAGAAATGAACAAGAAGAATTACAATATGAGCAAGAACAAGAAAGCGGAGCTGAAAAGTTATCTGCTATATTAGAAGAACAAAATAATAGTAGAAATGTAGATGATATAGAGCAAAATAAAAATAATAATATAGTATGGGGAATAAGTATAATTATATTAGGTACTATACTAATTACAGGAATTATTTATATTATAAAAACACGAAAAAAGATTGACTAATTATGTTAAATATGATATATTTACAAAAGTAAAATTTTATAAGTAACTATTCAATAATTATTAGTAGTGAAAGGAGAAACGAAAACATGAGTGATGTAAAACAATTAGCATTAGATGCTGTTGAAGGGCGAAAAGAAGCAGAATTAAGAGACTATGCAAAAAAAATTATAGAAATTTTTAAAATTTCTAATACATCCAAAGAATTAAAAAAGTCAATTTGGCAAGTACGGTTAATTGATTATAGAGGTAGGGCACATTCAATAGAAGAATTTGAAAATTGTCTTATAATGATTTCTTTTGAACAAGGTGAAAATGCACAATTTTCCAATATTTTAGTATTTGACTTTAGAGAACGTTTGATAGGTAAGAGTGAAGAATTAAAACAGTATATTAGAAAGCTAAAAATTCCCACTGAATTATTAGAAGACATTATAAAATATTTTAAAGAGAATCTGTCAGAATACTTTATAGCAACAAAAGAAGATCCTATACGTTTTAAAATAGAGTTGAAATCTAATAATTATTAGAAAAGTAAATGAAATATTAGGAATATTCCTAATATTTCATTTTAAGTAAAAGGAGGATACTATATGAATTCAACGATCTGTTATATTGAAAAAGAAGGAAAATATCTAATGCTACACAGAACTAAAAAGAAAAACGATATAAACGAAGGAAAATGGCTAGGAATAGGCGGAAAATTTGAAGATAAAGAAAGCCCAGAAGATTGTATTATAAGAGAAGTAAAAGAAGAAACAGGACTTACACTAAATTCAGTAAAGCTAAGAGGGATATTAACATTTATAAATACAATTTGTGAAACCGAATATATATATGTATTTACTTCAAACGACTTTATAGGAAATGTAATAGAATGCAACGAAGGCGATTTACAATGGATAGACAAAGACAAAATAACAAGTTTAAACCTATGGGAAGGTGACAAAATATTTATAGAAGAAATAAAAGAAGATAGTCCTTTTTTTACGATTAAATATGTATATGATGGAGATACATTACTTAGTTATGAATTGAAAGAATATTAAACAATGAAAGGCCGGGTTTATATAAACCCGGCCCAGCTCCTTAGAGACAAGCTCTAAGGAGACTTTCTTACACGGAAAAGCTGTGTAAGTATAACAAATGGAGCGTTCTCCATCAGTTCATATAGAATTATACACTGTAGATAAGAAAAAGTCAATAGAAAAAACTATACTTTTCTTTTTTATGTTGTATTGATAAGTTACTTGTAGTAAAATAATTATATACTAAAATATGGTATAAAAACTAAATTAATGGAGATTAAAAATGAAAAATGAATTAGAACAAATAATAAAAAATGAGTTTATAAACTTTAATGGAAAAGTATCAGTTTATGCAAATGATTTACAAGGAAATGTATTAGAAATTAATTCAAATGAACAATACAATGCAGCAAGTTGTATAAAAGTATTTATATTAGTAGAATTATTTAAGCAGGTGCATCTTGGAAAAAAATCATTAGAAGAAAAACTGACATATAATAGTAAAAACTATGTAAATGGAAGTGGAGTATTACAATACCTTACAACTGGACTAAAGTTATCAGTTAAAGATATAGCAACATTAATGATGATTATTAGTGACAATGTAGCTACAAATATAATGATAGATTACTTAGGAATAGAAAATATTAATTCTACAATAAAAGAACTAGGTTGTACTAACACAGAGTTATACTGTAAATTTGAAACAGTAGAGGACAAGCCATTTAGCAAAACAACAGTAAAAGACTATGCA
The DNA here is from genome assembly GCA_948664205.1 of uncultured Clostridia bacterium. GTDB lineage: Bacteria > Bacillota > Clostridia > TANB77 > CAG-508 > UMGS1663. The sequence continues at coordinate 7,542 of CAPNDH010000039.1, forward strand.
CATATATTTGAGTTAATAAACAATGAAAAATTATGGGATAAATCAACAAGCAAGCAAATAATAGATATAATGAAAAATGGGAAATATCATGAAATGGTAGGTGATGGTATACCAAAAGTATATAGAAAAACTGATAAGGAATTTGTAAACTATATAGCAACTAAAAGCGGAAAATATCAAAGCGTAAGAAATGATGGTGGTATAATATCAACTAAATATGGAAACTATATTTTAGCAATTTTTATAAAAGACTTCCCAGATGAATATTATTTAAATGACGAAGACATATATAAATATGGCAGAAATATAAGTAATATAATATTTGATAGATATATGGCGTTAAAGGGGAAAATACAGTAAAATATAATAGGAGACCAACTATGAAAAAAGAAGAAATTATAAAATACTGCTCTACATTATCAAACACATTCGAAGACTATCCATTTCCAGAAGACAACATTACAGTAGCAATGAAACATACAAAGAATAAAAAGTGGTTTGCACTAATAATGGAAGTAAAAGGAAAATTATATTTAAATGTAAAAACAGAGCCAAATTATTCAGATATACTACGAAATGCCTATGATTATATTATCCCAGCATATCACATGAATAAAGAACATTGGAATACAATAATTGTTAATGATAATGCAGATGAAACAATAATAAAAGAACTAATTAAGGGCAGTTATGAGCTAAATAAATAATAATAAAGTATCAAAAATAAACCATCTCTAATATAATAATATTAGAGGTGGTTTTATGGCATATTCTGAAAGGGAATTATTAGCAAGAATAATTGAATGTGAAGCAGGTGGTGAGCGGGGACAACCGGTATGAAAGCAGTTGCAAGTGTTGTAATGAATAGAGTAAATGTTCCAGAAGGAGAATATGCTAGAATTTCTCGGTGGCGGAAGTATTAGAAATATTATTTATCAACAAGGTCAATTTGACTGCGTGCGTGAACAATTATATGGAAAATATAATTTTCAAAATATATATAATATGAACCCAACAGATGTACATTACTATATAGCCGACTGGGCAATAGCAGGAAATAGACTAAATGAAATAGGAGAATGCTTATGGTACTTAAATCCATTCAAACCTACTTGTGATAACACATTTCCACGAAACGGTTCAGGTTCATTTCATACAAGGTTAGGCAACCACTGTTTTTATAGGCCAACCGCCAAATACAAACAGACCTAAAATGGAGGGGAAATAATGCAAGATAATGAAATAAATTATGTAGGCAAAAGAGAAAACAGGCAAGGAGTAGAAATTAATCAAAATTCACCAGAAGTATTAACAAATAACATATACACACCAGCCTTTTTAAGAGAGCAAATAGGAAAATTAGTAAGAGTAGAATTTTTGATAGGAACAAATAACTTAACAGATAGAACAGGAATATTAGAAGACGTTGGAGCAAGCTACATTTTGCTCCGTGCAATAGAAAGTGGAGTATTAACATATGCAGATATTTACTCAATAAAATTTGTAACAATATCACCATACCCAGTTCCAAGAACAACAATGCCACCACAATATTATTAAAATAAGAATACAGTAAATAGCTTTTGGTTAAACTAACCTTATTATGGAGGGAAGAAAATGTTTAATCCAAAAGCTATTTATTATGAAAGAGAAATTTTAAATTATGATTTAGGAAAAGAATTAATGGAGAAATATAAAGAAGTACCAAAAATAGAAATCGAAAATCATAATAATATAGAAGAAATGAGAAAAAAATCAAACAAAGAATTTGCGAATATGAAAAGAAACTTGATAATAGGTGTTAGAAAAACACATAAATTTGTAGAAAATCATAAAACTTCAGATTATTTAGTACCATACACATCATCAGGTTGCACAGCAGCATGTATGTATTGTTATTTAGTATGTAACTATAATAAATGTGCATATTTACGTCTATTTGTAAACAGAGAGAAAATGTTAGACAAAATAATAAAAACATCTGAAAAGTCAGAAAAAGAATTAACCTTTGAAATAGGGAGTAATAGTGACCTAATATTAGAAAACACAATTACAAATAACCTAGTATGGACTATTGAAAACTTTAAAAATACTAACAAAGGGAAATTAACATTTCCAACAAAATTTGACATGGTAGACTCTATATTACCATTAGATCATAAAGGAAAAGTAATAATAAGAGTAAGTGTAAACCCAGAAGAAATTATAAACAAAGTAGAATTTGGAACTTCAAGATTAAAAGGAAGAATAGAAGCTATAAATAAACTAAAAGAAGCGGGCTACAAAATAGGCATTTTAATAGCACCTGTTATACTAGTAGAAAATTGGAAAGAACTATATCATAATTTAATAAAGAGGTTAAGTGAAGAGCTAACAGAAAAAGTAAAAAAAGATGTATTTTTTGAAATAATATTTATGACCTACAGCTTTGTTCATACAAAAATAAATGAAGAAGCATTCCCTAATGCAATTTCATTATATGATAAAGAAATGATGACAGGAAGGGGCAAAGGGAAGTATTGGTATAAAAATGAAATACGAAGCGAAGCGGAAATATATTTAAGAGATCAAATGCATAAATATTTTCCTAATAATGTAATTGAATATATAGTTTAAAAACACTTGCAAAATTATGTTAAATATGATAATATAGTTCAGTAATAATCAATTTATATAAAACTCTAAAATAATTTAAGGAGGAAATAGTATGGAAAAAACAGCTAAACGGGACTTTAAAGTAGGAGACGAAATTTATGTAGTTGATTACTGGGGAGCTGCAGCTTTTGAAGCATATGCACAAATTATTCAAGTTAATCATGAAAAACAAAATTTTTTAGCAGTCTTATATGGTGATACATACAAAACATACTGTTTTAAAGATTATGGACGTTTAATTTTTGATACTAAACAAAAAGCAATTCAAGCTGCATATTTATTGCCAAAGCCAACTTCATTTGTATGGCAAATAATTGGTAATAGAGTATACAAAAAAACAGTTCTTAATATAAGTAGTAGATATATTAATGGGGCTACTGATTTAGTAATAGAGTTAAATAAAGGCAAAGAAGTTTCTATAAAAGAGATAGACGTAACTATTTTTAAAAATGAGCAACAAGCAAGAAAAATAGTTAATTCAAAAACTGATTAGTTATATCAGTTATTTAAAGAAAAGGTGTAGACAATTGTTTATGCCTTTTCTTCTTGCTAAAAATTTTCTCAAAATCCCTTGTGCTTTTTTAAATTTGCTTATATAATAATAAAGGACAAAAAAAGAAAGGAGAACGAAGAAGATGTCTTTTATAGATAATATAAAAGCAAGAGCAAAACAAGATATAAAAACAATATGCTTACCTGAAAGTGAAGATATACGTGTTTTAAAAGGTGCAGAACAGGTATTACAAGAAGGTTATGCAGATATTATATTAATAGGAAATAAAAAAGAAATAAATGAATTAGCAAAGCAAAATAATATAAACCTTGAAGGAGCTAAAATAGTTGACCCAAAAGCTAGTGAAAAGTTTAGTGAATATGCCAATAAGTTTTATGAACTAAGAAAAGCTAAAGGAATGACAATAGAAAAAGCAAAAGAAATCATGAAAAATAATGTATACTTTGGAATAATGATGGTAAAAGAAGGAGATAGTGATGGTTTAGTATCTGGTGCTTGTCACTCAACAGCAGATACTTTAAGGCCAGCTCTTCAAATATTAAAAACAGCCCCTGGAACAAAACTAGTATCAGCATTTTTCTTAATGATAGTTCCAAACTGTGAATATGGAGAAAAAGGATCATTTGTATTTGGTGACTGCGGGCTAAATGAATATCCAGACCCAGAAGCATTATCAGAAATAGCAATATCATCAAGTAAAAGTTTCAAACAATTAGTAGGAGCAGAGCCAAAAGTAGCCATGCTATCATACTCTACATATGCAAGTGCCCATTCACCACTTACAGATAAAGTAGTAGAAGCTACTAAAATATTAAAAGAAAAAATGCCAGACCTAATAGCAGATGGAGAATTGCAACTAGACGCAGCAATAATTCCAGAAATAGCAAAATCAAAAGCACCAGGAAGTGAAGTGGCAGGAAAGGCAAATACATTAATATTCCCAGACCTAGATGCAGGAAACATAGGTTATAAACTAGTACAAAGACTAGCAAAAGCAGAAGCTTATGGTCCTCTATGTCAAGGAATAGCAAAACCAGTAAACGACTTATCAAGAGGGTGTTCAGCAGAAGATATTGCAGGTGTAGTAGCAATAACAGCAGTGCAAGCACAAAGTGGAAGTTAGAAGTTGGAAGTTGGAATTCAAATATAAACTTCCAAATCTGAAAATTATAAAAATGTAGGGGCTTAATCGATAAGGAATACCTGTAAGAATTTACCGAATTACGCCCAAAGAAATACAAAAACAAGAAAGGATGTTGAATTAGTGAGCGAAAATATAGATATATCTAATTGGTCAAAGCAAAGAAGAATGGATTTTATTAGAACATTAAATAAAAATATGATAAACTATGAAAATAATATTGAAAGATCAATGGCACGCTCAGATAGAGCAGAATGGGACCATTTAAAAGATGATAAAACACACAGAATGTCAAAGACAGAATATCAAAAAATAAATAAAGAAAGAGAAGGGGAGAGATAGAAATGAAAATCTTAGTATTAAACAGTGGTAGTTCATCACTAAAATATCAATTAATCGATATGGAAAATGAACAAGTATTAGCAAAAGGAAATTATGAAAAAATAGGAATGGAAGGTTCATTCGTAACACACAAAGCAAATGGAGAAAAATATAAATATGAAAGAACAGTTAAAAATCATGAAGAAGCAATAACATTTGTATTAGAACAATTTACAGATAGCGACCATGGCGTAATTTCTTCATTAGACGAAATAACAGCAGTAGGACACAGAGTAGTTCATGGAGGAGAAAAATTCAATAAATCAGTAGTAATTACAGATGAAGTAATAGA
>CAPNDH010000040.1 GCA_948664205.1 uncultured Clostridia bacterium
GAAACTAGATATTTGTGTTTAATACTAGTTACCCACTCGATTTAGCGAAGAGCCTTATTATAACATCATTTTACATAAATTGCAATACTTTTATGTAAAATATTTTATATTTATTTTCTTTTTTTACGAATTTATATTTATTATTATAAATATACTATTTTATAGTAATTGTATTTATATCAAACATTGCTTATATAAATTTCATATAATATTGAAGATTATTAATCATTTGTAAAATATACTACTACTTCTAATTTAAACTCATTTGAATATTTAGACATAAAATGAACCCTCCTTATTAAACTTTTTTGTCTAATAATTTGGGTTCACTTCATTTAAATATAAGTTTCTTGTTTTTTATTATGCTTGTGCTTCCTCTACTGGGTAAACACTTACTTTCTTTTTATCTTTTCCTAATCTTTCAAATTTAACTGTTCCATCTTTTAATGCAAATAATGTGTCATCGCTTCCGATTCCTACATTTGTTCCTGGATGGAATTTTGTTCCTCTTTGTCTTACTAGGATATTTCCTGCTAGAACAAATTGTCCATCAGCTCTTTTTAGTCCAAGACGTTTTGACTCACTGTCTCTACCGTTCTTAACACTACCTTGACCTTTCTTATGAGCCATGTTTTCTCACTCCCTTCTTGGTTTTTGTTTTTATATCTCTTTATTATTTACTAATTAATTAAGCTTCTACTGTTGCTTTTTTAGTTGTCGTAGTAGCTTTTTTTGTTGTAGTTGCCTTTGTAGTAGTTGTTTTCTTTGTAGTTGTTGCTGGTTTTTCTGCTACTTCTTCTGTTTTTGCAGCTTTTTCAGCAGCTAATGCTATTTTTGTAATTTGAACTTTTGTATATGGTTGTCTATGTCCTTGTGTTCTTCTATAGTTCTTTTTAGCTTTGTATTTGTAAACTATAATTTTTTTACCTTTACCATGTTCAACTACTTTACCTTCTACTTTAGCACCTTTAACGTAAGGAGCACCTACTTCTACTTTTTTATCATCAGATACTAATACTACTTCTTTGAAAGTAACTTTTTTACCTTCTTCTGTATCTAATTTTTCGAAGAATACTACATCTCCTTCTGATACTTTGTATTGCTTTCCACAGCTTTCAATTATTGCGTACATTAATGTACACCTCCCTTTATATGTATACTCGCTAAGCATAAAATACTAGGCAGCTAATTGTTTCATTAGCATTTTGTGCCCGACTCAGGCGGCTTACAGAATAATATTTTAACACATACTTTATTACTTGTCAATAATTTTTAGCTTAAAACCTAAATAATCTCCACTAATTAAATAGAATTGTATTCCTTCTACATTTCCTTCTACCGCTTCCTTGTGAGAACTTGAATGTAAATGCCCATAGTAGCATTTTTTTACATTGTATTTTTTCATAACTTCTAAAAATTGTGAATCATAAGTATATTCATTTTTCATTTTATTTTTTGTAATTGGTGGATAGTGCATTATACATATTAATTCTTTTTCTTCTCCATACTTTTCTATTGCATTTTTTATTGAAAGTTCTAATCTATTTGACTCTCTTTTAATCATTTTATCACTATTTTCTGAATCTAAAAGTGCCCATCCTCTTGTTCCTACTATTAGTTTATCTTCAATTTCAAAACTATTATTATATAAAAAATCTATATTTTCAAACTCATTTTGTTTTAAATATTCTTTCATATTCTTTAATGTAGTCCACCAATAGTCATGGTTTCCTTTTAATAGTATTTTTTTACCTGGTAGACTATTTAAATATTCAAAGTCTTTATATGTATCTTGCAAATATGTTGCCCATGAAAAATCTCCAGCAATAATTACTGTATCTTCTTCACTTACTTTTTCTTTCCAGTCTTCCTTCAATTTATCAGTATAGCCTTCCCACTCTTTGCCAAATATATCCATTGGCTTATCGACCCCAAAAGGCAAATGTAAATCTCCTATAATATATATAGCCATATTTTCTCCTTTTTAGTTTTGGTTTGTTATTTTTAAGTTTGGTACTGCGTTTAGGTCTAATGTTGATGTTATTCCATTTATGTAGTTATAGTAGCCTGCTGATGCTATCATTGCAGCATTATCGGTGCATAGTATTGGTTCTGGGTAATATATTTTCATTCCTTTAGTTTCTTCTAGTTTTTGGAATTCCTTTCTTATATAACTACTTGCTGATACTCCTCCTGCTAGGGCTATTGTTTTTATATTTAGTTTTTCACATGCTTTTAATGCATTTTCTATTAGTACTTCTGTTACTGCTTTTTGGAAACTTGCTGCTAGGTCGGCTTTGTTTAAGTTTGGTGTTTTGTGGTTTAGGTTTATTACTGCTGTTTTTATTCCGCTAAAGCTGAAATCTAGGTTTTCGAAGTGTGTTTTTGGTAGTTGTATGTTTGGTTTTCCTTCTTTTGATAGTTTGTCTATTTTTGGACCTCCTGGATAGCCTAAACCTATTACTCTTGCTACTTTATCAAAGGCCTCGCCTATTGCGTCATCTCTTGTTTTTCCTATTATTTCAAACTCTTTGTAGTTTTTTATATGTACCATATGTGTATGACCACCTGATATTACAAAAGCTAAAAATGGTGGTTTTAGTTCTTTATGTGTTATATAGTTTGCTGCTATGTGGCCTTCTATATGGTTTGTTCCTATTAGTGGTTTGTTTGATGCATATGCTAATGCTTTTGCGTATGATACTCCTACTAGTAATGCTCCTACTAGTCCTGGTCCATATGTACAGCTAATAGCATCTATGTCTTCTAATTTTACATTTGCTTCTTTTAGTGCCTTTTTTACAACATTTGAAATAGCTTCTACATGATTTCTAGAAGCTATTTCTGGTACTACTCCACCAAATTTTTCGTGAATTTCTATTTGTGAACTTATTACATTTGATAAAACTTCTCTTCCGTTTTTTACTACGGCTGCTGCTGTTTCATCACAACTTGATTCTATTCCTAATATTAATATGTCTTTCATTTTTTTCATTTCTTTCTTTATTTTTTATAATTTATTTTTTAATGTAGGGGCTAAATCGGTTAGGAATACCTCTTTGGGAATACCGAATTTCGCCCTTAGGTAATTTTTATATTTGTATAAATTTTAAATATATGTTTGGGGCGTAATTCGGTAAATTCTTACAGGTATTCCTTACCGATTTAGCCCCTACAGCTTTATTGCATTGTTTAATATGAATTATAGTTTTATCTTTAATTATATTATCCTTCCAAATAAATTTAATATAAGTTTCAATATTCCTTCATATGCACCTGATATTATAGGTGATATTATCATCCCTGCTATTGGTGTTATCCATATTACTATAAATATTATATATAATATTTGATAGTTTCTGTCCATCCATTCTTTTGCATTGTATGGTAAAAAATTTCTTAATATTTTTGAACCATCTAATGGTGGTAGTGGTATTAAGTTAAATATTCCTAAACCTAAATTTACAGATACACATATCATTAGCATTTGTATTATTACTGCTGTTACTTGGTTTGCAGTTACTATTTGCATTGTGTATGATGTTATATTTATATAACTGTTAGTTACTATTAATGTTACTCCTATTATTATAGAAAATACTATTGCTAGTATAAAATTCATCAATGGACCTGCAAAGGAAACTATTGCTTCACTAGCTGACATACTTCTGTTTCTATTAAAGTTTCTTGGGTTTATTTCTACTGGTTTTCCCCACCCAAAACCTGCAAATACTAACATTATAGAACCTATTGGATCTAAGTGCGATAATGGGTTTAAGTTAAGCCTTCCTTGTCTTCTTGGGGTGTCATCTCCTAATTTGTCTGCTGCAAATGCGTGTGCAAATTCGTGGAAGGTTATTGCTATTAACACTGCTGGTAAGGTTAGCACTAAACTTAACAATTTATCATTACTTGTAAGGTAACTGCCAATATTCATTATTATGAATATTGCTAGTATTACATATAATATTCTTTTATCATATCCAAATGAAAACATATTTATAATCTCCTTTTTTATTTTTCTATTCCATTGTCTATTTTTCTGTTCATTAATATACTATTAAGTTTTTGAACTAATTCTCCTTTATCAAATTCATAATACCATCCAACATCATTTTCAGTAACGGCTACTTCATATTCTTCAGCTTCTTCTATATCTTTTACTATTGTAGGTATTTTGTCATCATCTTTTAAATGTTCAAACCTTCGTATTTCTTTTTTGCTCCAATGATCATATACACTTATCAAATAATATTTATTATCTTTTGCTTTTACTGCGCAATAAAATCTTGGATCTAAATTTGGTACTTCACTCCAGTCTTCTACAAGTTCTGAAAATGGAGCTCTTAATATTCTATATTCTTCTATTTCATTTCCATCGCAGTCATACCCAATTATTTCTTCCATTTTATCACTTTCTTCCTCATAGCCAATTTGTTTTGGTCCTCTTGTAAAATCATCTTCATTTACTTTTTGCCCATTGTATGGAGGAGCTAATTCTCCTTTTTCATCAAGAATTCCAGATTTTTGTAGGCTTTCTCTAGCTATTTTTTTTGCTAATTCTGGGTTAGTTTCACTGAGTTGTTTTAAATTTTGTATATATTTCTTCATTTCTTCTATTTCTTCTTCATACGTATTTCCATACATAGCACTTATTAATTTTTCTCTATTATTCACTAAGTTTTCTCCTTTTAATTGTTAGGTTTCATTGTTGGGAATAGTAATACGTCTCTTATTGATGCTGAATCTGTTAATAGCATTACTAATCTATCTATTCCTATTCCTAATCCTCCTGTTGGTGGCATTCCATATTCTAGGGCGTTTATGAAGTCATCGTCCATCATGTTTGCTTCTTCGTCTCCTGCTTCTCTTGCTTCTACTTGTTTTTTGAATCTTTCATATTGGTCTATTGGGTCATTTAATTCTGAATATGCATTTCCATATTCTCTTGTTCCTATGAATATTTCGAAACGTTCTGTTAAACGTGGATCTGATGGTTTTCTTTTTGTTAATGGTGATACTTCTACTGGGTAATCATATATAAATGTTGGTTGTATTAGTGTTTCTTCTACTTTTGCTTCGAATATTTGGTTTATTATTTCTCCTCTTGTTAGCTTTAATTCGTCTAATTCTACGTTTAGGTCTTTTGCTGCTTTTAGTGCTTCTTCGTCTGTTTCTATTTTATTAAAGTCTACTCCTGTTACTTCTTTTATAGAATCTATCATTGATATTCTTTTCCATGATGGTGTTAGGTCAATTTCTGTTCCTTGATATGTTATTTTTGTTGTTCCTAATACTTTTAATGCAACTTTTGATATTATTTCTTCTGTTATATCCATCATATCATTGTAGTCTTCATATGCTGAGTATAATTCTATGTTTGTAAATTCTGGATTGTGTTTTATATCCATTCCTTCGTTTCTGAACATTCTTCCCATTTCATATACTTTGTCGAATCCTCCTACTATTAACCTTTTTAGGTATAGTTCGTTTGCTATTCTTAGGTACATGTCCATATCTAATGTGTTATGGTGTGTTATGAATGGGCGTGCTGCAGCACCACCTGCTATTGTGTTTAATATTGGTGTTTCTACTTCTAAGTATCCTTTTTCATTTAATATATTTTTTACTTCTTGAAGAATTTGTATTCTTTTTAGGAATGTATCTTTTACTTCTGGGTTTACTATTAGGTCTACATATCTTTGACGGTAACGTAAATCTGTATCTTTTAAACCATGATATTTTTCTGGTAGTGGTCTTAATGATTTTGAAAGTAAAGTTACTTCTTTAGCATGTATTGACACTTCACCTGTTCTTGTTTTGAATACAAAACCTGTTATTCCTATAATGTCTCCTATATCGTCTTCTTTGAATTGTTTGTAACTTTCTTCTCCTAATTCATTTATACTTACATAGCTTTGTATTTTTCCTTCTCCATCTTGAATATGGCAGAATGATGCTTTTCCCATTATTCTTTTTGCCATTATTCTTCCTGCAATTGTTACATCTTTTCCTTCTAATTCATCATAGTTTTCCACAATTTGTTTACTTGTGTGTGTTCTATTAAATTTTGTTATTTCAAAAGGATCTTTTCCTTCTGTTTTTAATTTTGCTAATTTATCTCTTCTTATTTGTAATAATTGATTTAAATCTACTTCTGGTTCTTGGTTGTTTTCCATTTGTTTTCTCTCCTTACTTTTCTTAAAATTCTACGTATATATTATATATTAAAATAGATTAAATGTAAACTAAATTATGCGTAATTTTAGATTTATTTTTGTATTAAATAATTTACTATATTTTAGTAATTTCCATTATAACTATTATCCAAAAAACAAGAATCCATCAAAAACTGATGAATTCTTATTTTTTTGTTTAGAAATTTTCGTATAACCAATTCTGTCCTTCTTCTGAGTCATAATCGAAATCTAATATTATTCTTCCTATAGCCATAAGTAAGCCATATCTTCCTGAAGTGTCGTGCTGTGAGACAGTATCAATTTCATATTTTCCTTCAAAACTTTCTTTTACCTTTTCATATAGATACGAATATTTGCTTTCGTCTTTTGGTAAGCCACCTATTATATAGTCGCCTTCCATTTTTACACATATGCTTTGCTCACTTTCATATAACCGAATATTGCTTTTACTATCGATTATTATTTCAAGCCACCCTTCAATGCAACATATAAATTGGTCAATAGTAATTTCTTTCATTTATTTAATCTCCTTTCATAATTATAAAACGAAATATTTTTGTGTTAAAAACATATTTATTATATCATATCATTTTACATAATTCAAGCTTTTCCCTAATTTTTCCAACTTCTTAATTCTTTTGCGTGTTCTATTGCTATTTTTGTTAGCTCTCCATTTGATATTCTTGCTATTTCTTCTATTGTTTCTTCTTCTGTTAGTTTTTTTACTGTTGTTTTTGTTTTTTCATTTTCTACTATTTTTGATATGTAGTAGTTATAGTCTGCTTTTGCAGCTATATTTGCTAAATGTGTTATTGCTAGTAATTGATGGTTATTTGCTATTTTTCTCATCTTTTCACTTACAGCTTTTGCAGCTTTTCCACTTATTCCTGTATCTATTTCGTCAAATATTAGTATTGGTACTTTGTCTACATTTGCTAGTACTGATTTTATTGCTAGCATTATTCTTGACATTTCTCCACCTGATGCTATTTTTATTAGTGGTTTTTCTTCATCTCCTATGTTTGTTTTTATTAAGAACTCTACACTGTCTAGTCCATTTTTATTGAATTCGTTAATTTCATTAAATATTATATTGCAATTAAATGTAGCATTTGGCATTTCTAGGTCTGTTAGTTCTTTATTTATATTTTCTGATAATACTTTAGCTTTTTCTATTCTTATTTTGTTCATTTTAATAGATAACTCTTGCATTTGGGCTTCTATATTTTGAAGTTCTTTTCTTAATTTAGAATTTATTTCATCTACATTTTCAATTTCATATATTTCTTTTTCTAAGCTTTCTTTGTAATTTATAATCTCTTCTATTGTATTTCCATATTTTCTTTTTAGTGAAAATATTATATCTAGCCTTGTTTCTATTTCATTTCTTTGTTCATCATCAAAATATATTTCTTCATTTAGACCTGATATATCTCTTGCAAGTTCTTGTACATCATAGTATATGCTTTTTACTTGTGATAGTTTTTCACTATATATATTATCTATGTTTTCTATTTTTTCTAATGCTTTTATTGCTATATTTATGCTATCTATGGTTTGCAAGCTTAATGCTTCATCCGTTATTTTTAAGTTTTCTGTTATTTTTTCAGAATTTAGCATTATTTTTCTTTGTTCTTCTAGTTTTTCATCTTCTCCTATTTTTAAGTTTGAAGCTTCTATTTCTTCATATTGATATCTTAATAAGTCTAGTTTTCTTTGCCTTTCTTTTTCATCTCCATAATTGTTTTTTAGTTCTTCTTTTATTTCATTATATTTGTTATATAGTTCTCTATACTTTAGTTTGATATCATTAATTTCTTTTCCTATGAAACTGTCTAAATAGCCAATATGTGAGCTTTTTTCTAGTATTGTTTGGTTATCATTTTGACCATGTATATCTATTATATTTTTCATAAATTCTTTTAATTCATTTACAGTTACTAATCTTCCATTTATTTTACATAAGTTTCTTCCATTTGAATATATTTCTCTTGAAACTATTATATTGCCATCTACTGCATTTTCATTTTCAGGCATAAATATACATGCTTCTATATATGAATGGTCTTCTCCTTTTCTTATCATTTCTTTTGAGAACCTACCACCTGATATTATTCCGAAGTGAATCTATTATTAATGTTTTTCCTGCACCTGTTTCACCAGTTAGAACATTAAAGCCTTGGTTTAAATCTATACTTAAATCATCTATTATTCCTATATTTTTTATATTTATTGTTGAAATCATATATACCTCCGCAAAGCAAAATATCGTTATCGAATTATTGTTCGTTAACGATATTATATATGTGAACTTTTGTTTTGTCAATGGTTTAATTTAATATTTTATATATTTTTACCAAAATATCTCCACTGCCATGTCCATAAGTAGCAAAACTTAAAGTTTGACCTTTCTTTATAGGTATTATATCACTGCTATGGTCATCTGCTGTAGTTCCACTTTGAAATCTAAAAACTTCTATATTATTTAGAAATCCTTGGAACCCCTTATTACTACCATTAGCAAGAATAAATGCAACAGAATCTTCTTTTGCAGTATATGTATAATTAACTCCATCTCCTTTTTCTATAAGATTATCTACATCTATGAACATTAGTCCACCTGCTATTTGTTTATAGTTTAAATATTCTTCTATATGATTTTCAGTTTCACTTAATTCTTTTTCTTCGTTTTTCTGGGCTGTTAAATATTTGTCTTTTGCTTCTCTCACTCTTCTATATATTCCATTTTCTCCTAAGCTCAAATTTACTCCTATACCTGCTAAAATTATTAATATTATTATTGTTATTACTAGTGATATTAATGTGATTGCTTTTTGATTTTTCATTTGTTTTTCCCTCCTATTTGTTACTATTTTGATTATATAGTTCAAATAGTGTTTTTACAATAATATTAGTTATTTTTAGTCTTTATTTTTTTACATAATATTATTGTTTGTTTAGATAAAATTATATATATTAATTTAAAACTTTATATGTTTCTTATAATTTTAATATAGTGCTTTTGAAAAGTATAAAAGTGGCTTTGATACACGGACGAGCAATGCTCGCTCCTACAATTTAAAATCTATTTTTTCTATACAAAAAGAATGCAATCTTTCAGATTACATTCTTTTTGTACATTTTAGACTAATTCTAATATAACAACTTCTGCTGAGTCACCTTTACGTGGTCCTTTTTTGATGATTCTTGTGTAACCACCAACTCTTGCTTCGTATTTTGGTGCTATTTCATTAAATAGTTTTGATGGTAGGTCTATATTGTTTCCTTTTTCATCTTTTACTTTATTTAACATTTTCATCATTTTTCTTCTAGCATTTAATCTTGTTGGCATATCTTTTTGTCTTTTTTCAGTAGTTTCTTCTTTTACTACTTTTAAATATTCTTTTCCGTTTTTGCTTTTTACAAGCTCTGTTACTTTATTTCCTTTGCTATCTAATTTTGCTTTTATAACTTTTGCATCTACTGTTTCAAAATTATCTTTTTCTTTTACAGCAAGAGAAATTATGCTATCTGCCATTGCTTTTAGTTCTTTAGCTCTAGCTTCTGTAGTTTCTATTTTTTCATGCCAAATTAAATCTGTTAAACCTGATTTTAACATAGCTAAACGAATATCTGTTGTTCTACCTAATTTTCTATTAGTTGCCACTTGTTTCTCCTCCTTTTTGATTGTCGGAGGTCGGATATTAGTGGGCGTAATTCGGTAAATTCTCTTTGGTATTCCTAACCGATTAAGCTCCTACATCTGACTTCTGACTTCTATTTTATTAATCCTCTTCTTTAGCAAAGTCTAATCCTAGTGAGTGTAGTTTTGCTACTACTTCGTCTAATGATTTCTTTCCTAAATTTCTAACTTTCATCATTTCTGATTCTGTCATTTTTGCTATATCTTCAACAGTTGAAATATTTGCTCTTTTTAAGCAGTTGAATGATCTTACAGATAGCTCTAAGTCTTCTATTGACATTTCAAGAACTTTTTCTTTCTTGTTTTCTTCTTTCTCAATCATTACTTGTGTATTTTTTGCTGTTTCAGATAAATCTATAAATAGCTCTAAATGTCCAGTCATAACTTTTGCTGCTAAACTTAATGCTTCATATGGCGCTAATCCACCATCTGTCCATAATTCTATTGTTAATTTATCATAGTCTATATTTTGACCAACTCTAGTATTTTCTACTGAGTAGTTTACCTTCTTAACTGGTGTATATATAGAATCTATTGGTAATACGTTTAGAGGCATATCATCTTTTTTATTTTTTTCTGCTGAATTATAACCTCTTCCTCTTTCAACTGTCATTTCCATTTGAAGATGTGCACCTTCTGCAAGTGTTGCGATATGTAAATCTGGGTTTAATACTTCTACACTATCATCTGTAATTATATCCCCTGCTTTTACTTCTCCTTCACCTTTTACATCTATTCTTATTGTTTTTTCTTCATTTTCATGAAGTTTTAATCTTACCATTTTTAAATTAACTATAATTTCTGGTACATCTTCTACAACATTTGGTATTGTAGAGAATTCGTGAACTACACCTTCTATTTTAACGCTTGTTATTGCTGCTCCCGGTAATGAAGAAAGTAATATTCTTCTTAATGAATTACCTATTGTAACACCATAACCACGTTCTAATGGTTCACATACAAATTTAGCATAATTTGTTTCGTTATCTATTTCTAAGCATTTAATATTTGGCTTTTCAAATTCTATCATTTTTACCTCCTATTTTAGAAGTTTTAGCTTAGGTTAATTTTTTCTACCCTTTTTATTTTACTTCTTAAAACATAATATATTATTTCTAAAGATTTTAAAATCTTTTTAACTATTATTTTGAGTAAAGCTCTACTATTAAATGTTCTTCTACTGGAAGGTCAACATCTTCTCTTGTTGCTAATCTTACTACTTTACCACTTAAAGTTTCTACATCTTTTTCTAGCCATTCTGGAACTGGTCTTGCTCCATTTTCTTCTACATTTAGTTTTATTGCTCCATTGTCTTTTCTAATTTCTCTTACAGCTATTACATCTCCTGCTTTTACTAAATAAGATGGTATATCTACTTTGTGACCATTTACTTCAAATGCACCATGTACTATAAGCATTCTTGCTTGTGCTCTTGAAGCTCCATATCCTAGTCTATATACAACATTATCTAATCTACTTTCTAATATTTGTAGTAAAACTTCACCAGTTTTACCTTTTGTGTTAGAAGCCATATCAAAATATTTTCTGAATTGCTTTTCACTAACACCATAAAATGATTTTGTTTTTTGTTTTTCTCTTAATTGAGTACCATATTCTGAAAGTTTCTTTCTTTTTTGTCCATTTTGTCCAGGAGCGTAGTTTCTTCTTGATATACTACATTTATCTGTATAACATCTTGAACCTTTTAAGAATAACTTTTGTCCTTCTCTACGGCAAATACGGCATTGTTCATCTTTATATCTTGCCATTTGTATTTTCTCCTCCTTATCATCTATACTCTTCTTCTTTTTGGTGGTCTACATCCGTTGTGTGGGATTGGTGTAACATCTTTAATGCTACTTATTTCTAAACCTGTTGCTTGTAATGAACGGATTGCAGCTTCACGACCTGAACCTGGTCCTTTAACAAATACTTCTACTGTTTTTAAACCGTGTTCCATAGCTGCTTTTGCAGCTGTTTCTGCAGCTTCTCCTGCTGCAAATGGTGTACTTTTTCTTGAACCTTTGAATCCAAGTTCTCCAGCACTTGCCCAAGAAATTGCATTTCCTTGAACATCTGTTATTGTAACTATTGTATTATTAAAACTAGAATGGATATGAGCCATACCTTTTTCGATATTTTTTCTATCTCTTCTTCTAGGTGTTGTTCTTTTTGTTACAGCTTTTGCCATTGTTTTTTCTCCTTCCTTATCTATATAAGTTTTGGGTTGCCACGCTTTTTTCTCTATCTTGTTTAAATTCCTGACGGGGACACATCTTTCCCTATGGTCATTGCTCCCGTGACAAGATATGTCCCGCGCGGGGTACCACGATTATTTATTATTTTTTCTTACTTTTGCTTACTAATTTTCTTGGACCTTTTCTTGTACGAGCATTAGTTTTTGTTCTTTGTCCTCTTACTGGTAAGTTTCTTCTGTGTCTTAAACCTCTGTAGCATCCTATTTCCATTAATCTTTTAATGTTTAATGCTACTTCTCTACGTAAGTCACCTTCTACTGTGAAACCTTCCATAGCTTTTCTTATTGCTTGCTCTTGGTCTTCTGTTAAGTCTTTTACTCTAGTATCTGGATTAACTCCAGCTTCTTTTAATATTTTTTG